>JAGAYQ010000020.1 GCA_017940445.1 Pyramidobacter sp.
CGTGCTTCTCTTAAAGGGCTATCACAATTCCCCGCGGCGCTGTAACGCTTTTCCTGTTTTTTCTTCGTGTCTTTGGGCCTTTGTGTCTTCGTGCCGGCTTTGAATTTGCTTTGACCTCACAGCCCCAAAACAGCAAACACCCCCGTCTGACGCTCGTTCATGAGCACCAGACGGGGGTGTTTTGTGCTGCGGTTATGCCTTTTTCATGAGGTCCTTGCCGGCGTTCCAGGCCTGGCCGACGTGTTCGCCCACGGTGTAGTAGCCGTGCTGGAACTGGTCGAACATCAGGGCGCCTACTTTGGCGGGGTCGATCTTGCCGTTTGCCGACAGCACGCTTTCCTCAGCGGCGGCGTTGACGATGCGGCCGACGTAGCAGAGGAAGTCGCCCTTCTCGACGACGTCCTTCAGCTCGCACTCCATGACGACGGGGAACTCCTCGATCACGGGCGCGTCGACGAAGGCGCTCTTGCGGGCGGTGAGGCCGGAACGCTCAAACTTGTCGGCCATGGTGTTGCCGCTGGCGATGCCGAAGAAGTCGGCCGCGGCCATGTGGGCTTTGTCGGCCAGCGCGACGGTGAACGCCTTGCGCTCGACGATGTCCTTCGACGTCTTGTGATCGGCAGAGAGGAACAGGGCGATCTGGTCACTGTCGCAGATCATGCCCCAGGCTGCGTTCATGACGTTGACGCTTCCGTCCTCGTTGTAGGCGGCCACCATCAGCACGGGCATGGGCCACACGGCCTGAACGACGCCAAGATCTTTTTTCATCATACATTACCTGCCTTTTGAGAAAATTCTGCGGGGCTTGCGCGCCACGCGATCTTCCGCTATGATAACACCATATGGTGAAGAAAATAAAGTACTTACTTTTATGTAAGCCGCTTTCGGGAGGGCCGGAAATGGAGAACAAGGACATCACCAGCGCAGATTTTTCGCAGACGGGCTACTGCTATACGCTGTCGCTGATCGCAGGGAAGTACAAGCCGGTGATCCTGTACTGCCTGATGGAGTACGAGCCGGTGCGCTTCGGTCAGCTCAAGCGCTATCTGCGCAAGGTCGCCGACAAGACGCTGAGTCAGAACTTGAAGGAGCTTGAGGCCGACGGGCTGATCGAGAGAGCTGTCTACGCACAGATCCCGCCGAAGGTGGAGTATTCGCTCACCGCCCGCGGCCGGTCGCTGATGGCTGTGCTTGACAAGCTTTGCGACTGGGGCAACGAGAACAGACCGGGACAGACAGAGCAGAATGATTGATGTTTCACATGGAACAGAACAAAAAATCATCGTTCGCGAATAATTTTTTCGCGAACGGTGATTTTTTGCTGCTATGCAAGTTTTCAGCACGATCTCGCGAAGAGCCTTGAATCGCGAAAGAATATTACAGCAGCTCCATCTTCGTCAGCTCGCAGTAGGCGCGCAGAAAATCGGCGTGTGAGCCGGTGAGGCTGGTAACGCCAAGGCTGCGCAGCTCGTCGCGGATGTTTTGCCATTGGACGATTGCAAAATGGGCCGCGGGGGATGCGCACTGATCCATCAGATCGAAAAGCGTTTTTCGCGCGCCGTCTGCGTCGCCGGCGGCGAACTGTACGGCTGCTTGTGCCTCGGCCTCGGCGGTGCGGGTTTCGATATCTTCTTCCATCCGCGCGATCTCTGCGTGCAGGCGCGGTGTGAAGCGTTCAGGATCGATGGCAGCGGTTTTGGCAAGGCGGTCGAACAGCCACCACAGCGAGTTTTCGTCAAAAACGCCCTTTCCTGTGCTCATCAGTGTCGGCGGCGTCACGCCGACGTAAGCAGGCAGATAGAGCGAGCAGCACGGCTGAGAGAACGCCGCGCGAAGTGTCAGCCCCAGGCCGGGCTTGTACGCCGCCAGCATCGAAGCGGCTGTCTGCGATGTTTCTAGGCTCATCGCGTGCATGCACACGCTTTGGAACATGCCGCTCGTTTCGCCCCAGCGGGGACCGGTCAGTTCGCCCTCGTGATGATCGCGGAAGATGCGCTTCATCGTGCTGAAGCTGTGCATGGATGTCTCGGCGGCCAGCTTGTGCACGCGCCTGTTGCGCGGGGTGGTGAGGCCAAAGTAGGGGATGGGCGCAGAATAGGCTTTCTCAAAGCTGAACGGCTCATACGGCAGCAGCCAGCCGTTCTCGCGCGCGTGTGATTCAAGATCGGGACTGGACAGCGCGCAGTCGCCGCCGATGGAGTAGGTATTGCCCAGCGCGTGGAACGTGCTCACGCGTTTAGCGCACCATCTTCGGCCGGCGGTCTCGAGCACCCATAGTTCTTTCTCGTCCATGATCAGGAACGAATTCTCGTAGCGGCGGTCTTTCAAAGCGCTGGCGTTGTGGTTCTGCCCGTATGTTTCCAGCAGCTTCACGATCACGTCAAGCGCAGAGCGGGCCGAGGCGCCGCGCTCCAGGCCCAGTCTCAGCAGGTCCATGCCCAGCAGGCCTTCGGCCGGCTCCTTGCCGAAATCGCGGCTGAACTCCGCCTCGTTGCCGATGACGACGCCCTGGTCGTTGGCGCCCATCTCAAAGCCCCAGATCCAGTAGGGCTTGAAGCCCAGCACGCCGAACGTGTGGCTGCTCTGCGGGATGACGAAGCCGGAGCAGTCGACCGTTTCGCCCGGCTGATGGTCCTCGGCCGGGAACCAGATCAGCGGCTGTGCCTCGCCGACAGGGCGGTCGCTGTTCTTTCCCAGCATATGAGTACGAAACACGCTGAGCGTCGCGTGGACGCCCAGCGTGTCGCAGGATTGCATTTCGTGCATCAAGCGGATCCTTACATGGGACCGTACTTGATCATGTCGGCGTAGTACAGGAAGCAGATCTGCATCAGGAAGAAGAAGACCTGAAGAGGCAGGATGAACTTGTACCACTTCTTCAGCGAGATGCGGCCCAGTCCGCAGTAGATCAGCAGCGTGCCGTTGGTGAACCACAGCGTGTTGGAGATGCCGTCGCCGAACTGGAAGGCCAGCGTGGCCGTCTGACGGGTGATGTGTAGCATGTCGGCCATCGGGATCATGATGGGCATGACCGCCATCGCCTGGCCGGAGCCGGAGGGGATGAGGGCGTTGATGAAGAAGTTGGAGATGAACATGACGACCGAGGTGGTGAACGACGAGGCGCCGCTCATCATGCTGGTGAGGCCGTGAATGATGGGATCGACCAGACCGCCCTGAGTCATGACCCACTGCACGGAGCGGGCAAGTCCGATGATCAGAGCGCCGCCGAAGGCACCGATGGAGCCCTTGACGATCGTGTCGCACAGTTCAGAGGGACCCATGCCGCAGAGGAAGCCGGTGATGACGCCGCCGCCGAGGAAGATGGCGCTCATCTCGCCGAACGACCAGCCCTGAGTGAGCAGGCCCCAGATCGTGAAGCCGAAGCACACGCCCATGACCAGCAGCGAGATCACCTTTTTGGCGTCAAGCGTCAGGCTTGTGTCGATGGGGATGACCAGATCGCTCGTGTCTGTGTCAGCCATCAGCGACTTGGAAGGATCAGCCTTGATCTTCTTGGCGTAGCGCAGGATCCAGAACAGAGCAGCGAGCGTGACGACAGCCAGCACGACCAGACGAAGCTCCCAGCCGGAGAACATGGGCAGCTCGGCGATCTTGTGCGAGATGCCGACGGTGTAGACGCAGAAGGGGCCGACGGCGAAGGTGACCAGGCAGGCGAAGCCGGAGATGGCCATGCCGACCAGCGAGTCATAGCCCAGCGTGATCGCCAGCGAGATGACGATCGGCACGAAGGGGATGATCTGCTCAGACCAGCCGAGGATACCGCCGATGAACGCGAAGACCAGCATGACGGCCGAGATGATGACCGCGCTGCCGGTGCGCTTGCTCAGGTTGAGCACGGAGTTGATGGCCGCGCCCATGACGCCCGTCTTCTTGTACACCTCGACGACGCCGCCCATCAGCATAACGGCGAACATCATCATGCCGGCGCCGTTCAGACCCTCGGGGATCGAACGCAGCATCTTGAACACGCTCACCGGCGTCTTGTCGACGGCATGGTAGCTGTCGGCGATGACGCGGGTGACGCCGTTCACCGTCTCGCGCTTGTACGCACCGGGCACGACAAAGTACGAGGCGATGGTGCAAAGGATCACCATGATCACCAGCACCAGGTTCGGGTTGAAATTCTTGACTTCCTTTTTGCTCTTCTCAACCATTGGAAAAAACCTCCCTGTGTATTTTTACGAACGCATCAGCCTGCTGATGACATGCGTGATCTTCCACATGTCCTCAAGGTCGATGCTTTCCGCCTTGGTATGAACGTCCTTCATGCCCGTGCTGATGACGGCGCTCTCGCAGCCCAGGCCGCACAGTACGCTGGCGTCGAAGCCGCCGCCCGTGACCGTGGGGATGGGCGCGACGCCTTCAGCCTTCATCGCCTCGGTGACGCGCTTGTAGATCGGGCTGTCCTCGCCCAGGACAAAGCGGGGATAGACGTGCTCGCACTCCCAGACGCACTCCGCGCCCATCTCGGCGCAGGCATCACGCACGCATTTCTCCATGTATGCCGTCTCGGCCGCCAGCTTGTCGTCGCTTCTGGAGCGGATCTCCGCCGTGAACCACACGGAGTCGGTAACGATGTTCGTCGCCGTGCCGCCTTCGATATGGCCGATGTTGGACGTCGTCTCGAAGTCGATGCGGCCGATGTGCATCTTCGCGATCGCCTTGGAAGCGGCGACGATGGCGTTGATGCCCTTTTCCGGCTCGATGCCCGCGTGCGCCGTGCGTCCCTTGATCGTCACCTTCATCACGTTGGCTGCCGGAGCGGCCGTGATGATCGTGCCCAGCGGACCCGTGGCGTCGGGAACGACGAAGCTCTTGCAGGGCAGACGCTTGGGATCAAGGTGCTTGACGCCCTGCATGTTGATCTCTTCCGAGACGCTGAACAGCATGTAGAACTCCTTGTGAGCGACTCCCGATTCGCGCAGGTCCTCGTACGCCTCAAAGATGCTGGCTGCGGCGCTCTTGTTGTCGGCGCCGAGCGTCGTTGTGCCGTCGGTGCGGATGACAGATCCGTCCATGATCGGATTGACGTTTTTGCACGGCTCGATCTGGTCAAGGTGCCCCATGAAGCAGATGGGATCGTCGGCCTTTTCGCCCGGCACATGCACGATGATGTTGCCGCCGTTGCCGCCGTAAGCCTTGCCCGCCTCGTCGATCTCCGGCTCAAGACCGCGCGCGCGAAGGTAATCCATCACCCACGCGCAGATCTCGCCCTCGCCCTTCGACGGGCTGTAGATCTTCACCATGTCATAAAAGACGTTCTTCAAGCGCTCCTTGTTCAGCATGGAAAATTCCTCCTGTGAATGGGGCTTTTGGGGCAAAAGCCGATAAATAAAAGTGAATAACAAGTCAATCTTAAATAAATTATAGTTACGGATAGTGGAAATTGCCATGGCATGAAAAACTGAATTTCGTGTATAATTTTGTTATTCATAACAAAAAGACCGCCCCGAAGGGCGGCCTTTGAGTGAAGTGCCGTTAAATCTTACTGGAAGAGCACGACCTTGGCGTTCTTGTTGCTGACGCCGTCAGGATCGATCAGATTGACCTTGGGGCCGGGCATGACCTTGTTGAGCTCCTTGAACACGCCCTGAAGGCCCTTGGCGACGTTCCAGCTCTTGTCGCAGTACAGCTGCACGAAGTCGCTGACGAGCTTCTTGGCCTCTTCGTCCTTGCCGTCCTTGAACAGCTTGGCGGCCTTTTTCTCCATCATCTTGTTCTCGTTGAACATGCGGGCTTCAAACGGCGTCCAGATGGCCTTGAGCACGTCGAAGTAGCAGTCTTCGTTGGCGCGGGCCATGCGGTCGAGCATGTCGAAGCACCACCAGGGCGACTTGATGTCGTAGGTGTTCTCGCCGATGGCAAGTTCTTCGGGGACCTTGGCGCAGAAGTAGAACGGACGGTAGGCGCCGCAGTCGGGCGAGGCCATGGCGGCCCAGATCACGTTGCGCATCGGCTCGGGGATGGATTCGTCGTGGCGCAGGTGGAAAATGGCGCTGCCGGCGATGCTGTTGCCGATCATGTGCTCGGAGAGCGCACGGGTGACTTTGGCCATGCCGAAGCGGGACTCAAGGAACGAGCCGGCCAGTTTGTTGTCTCTCATGACTTCCATGAGGTCCTGGGGAACGATCTTGCCCATCTTCTTGGCGAGCATGTCATAGGCGCGGCGGCCCTTGGTCTCAAAGTTGGGGCGAGGATTGATCTGGCTGTAGACCTTGAAGAAGTTGAACTCGTCGCCTTCGGCGAACCAGCCCTTCTCGATGGCGTGCTGGATCAGATCGTCGCTGCACTCGTCGTAGACGGAGCCGATCGAGCACATGTTGGTGAGGGCGAAGACGCCTTCGTTGACGTCGACTTTGCGGGCGATCCAGCGGCGGTCGGAGGTCTCAAGCACCCAGGCTTCGTTGGGGTCGACGATCAGGAACGAGTTCCAGTACACGTACAGGTCGGACGAGCTGGGAGGATTGGCGTTGCCGCCCTGGCCGTATTTCTCGATCATGTCGATGATGACGTGCATGGCCTCGTATGCTGTGGCGCCGCGCTCGACGGCGAGGCGGTTGAGGTCGTGGCCGTTCATGCCTTCTTCTTCATGATGGACGGGATCTTTGGTGAGGATCAGTTCGTTGCCGCAGCAGACGCCCTTTTCGTTCATCTCGATCTCGCCGCCCCAGCCCCAGTACGGCTCGGCGCCGATCACGGAGTAGGTGACGGGGGCCTGAGGAATGGTGGTGTGGCTGACTTTGACGGTCTCGCCCGGGGCATGCTTGCCGCCGGCGTGGAACTTGAAGGTCATGCACTCCTCGTTGTTGCGGTTGCTGTTTTTGGCCCAGATCATGCTGCCGTCAGCGCTGCCCTTGGGGGTGACGACGACCATGTCGCACGCGGCTGCGGCGTTCGCGATAAGCGAAAGCATGGCGACGGCGACTCCGAATTTCTTCATATTGAACATGACGCATTTCTCCTTTCAAATCGAAAAACAATCTTTGCGCTGCAAATGTGTTTCTCTCTTTGGGAGCGTCGGAGAACGCGGCGTTCCCGCCTGTGGACGCGGAACTTTGTTCGATGGCACGCCTCCTTTGGATGATTACTGTTTCGGGAACAGAGCGATCAGATTTTTCGCCAGAAAGGCGGATTTCTGCATGGTGATGAGCGGGATGCTGTGCGCGGCGCAGAAGTCGGTGAAGTACCCGTCTTCGTTGCCGGCGTCATAGACGAGGCAGCAGGCAGCGTGCTCGAGTGCCGCGTCGATGAACGGCTGCGAGTTGACGCCGCGGCGGGCCTTGCCGCCGATGTGCACGCAGACGATGGGGATGTTCTTTTCGACGGCAGCGGCAACGAGCTTCTTCACGCGCTCCAGCTCGGCCGTCTCGTTGATGCCGGCGCTGCCCAGGCCTTTCAGGCTGTGGCCGGGAGCGATGACGAGCGTCTGCACGCCCTCGAGCTTCTCAGGCTTGGCGAGGTTGTCGAGGATCGACGCCACCTTGGCTTTCTGGAAGTGGAAGTCGACGGTCGCGGCCTCGATGCTCTGTCCGGCGGTGGTGATCAGCGCCGGCTGGCCGAACGTCGGTGCGGCGCACGCGGCGGCGGACAGCGACAGCACGGCGAGCGCCGCCAGGATGACGAACTTCAGCGATTTTTTCATGATGGTTCCTCCTTAGTTTGAAAAAGGCTCATGCTCCGGTGCGTGGAGAAAAGCTCCCACGCCTTTGCTCACCATTTCGGCATACGGCGGGATGCTTTCCACCGTGACGGGCTGTTCGGGGTGGAGCTCGTTGTACGAGTTGATGATCTCCTCGATGCTCTTGATGTGGCGGGCGACGCGCAGCGACAGCGGCCAGCCCTTTTCATCCATATCGACGAACAGGCGCCCCAGCTTGCCGGCTTTGATGTAGTTCTCGTCCCGGCCCGTGACGATCAGGTCATTCGTCATCTTTCCGTGGAAGCGCCCCTGCGACGGGTTGGGCGTTTCCATCAGGAACGGCATCGTCCCGGCGTAGTCGCCGACCTCGCGGTGGAAGAATCCGTGCAGGTTGCCGGGCGAAGCCTCCATCGTGTAGTCCAGGTCTTCCATGGAAAGGTTGAACTCCGCTCCCATGGCGACCTTGCCGCTTTTTTCGGGGTAGCAGATCGCGTTGATGAGGAAGTACTCCAGCGGCGCTTCGTGGAAGTCGGCGGCGATGGCGATCTTCTCCTTGCGCATCAGCTCCATGTAGGCGAACGCCAGCTTCTCCGTGTACGTGCCGTCCGGGCGGCCGGGCCAGCAGCGGTTGAGATTGCGCGATTCTTCTCCGGCCATGCTCTGCAGCGACTGATGATGCACGAAGATGTCAGGATCGGGCCACTGATACACCGGGTTGGTGTAGCGCGAGCCGAACTTGAACCAGCGCTTGCCGCCGGGGGTATCGACCCAGTAGCGGTCGAGAAAGCCTTCAAGAGGCGTCGTGTGCGTCAGCCCGCTGGCGTTGGCCCTCGGCGCGATGAACACGCGCCCCTGCGTGACGCGGATATTCTCGATCAGCGCCACCGCGGCGACGTGTCCTGCCGGCTCGTCATTGTGCGTGCCGCCCAAAATCAGCACGGACGCGCCCGGCTTGCCGCTGTCGAACACATAGACCTCGCCGTCGGCAGCCGTGCCTTTGACACCGCCGAAATACTCGCTCAAATGCGCCACGCGCGAAACGCCCGAGCTCGGATAGATGGGGAACTGCCGGCGCGAGTCGAGGAACGCCTTTCGACCGGCGAAGAACAGCCCCCCCAGCACGGCGAACGCGGCCAGCGTCTTAGCGGCATTTGCGCCGCTGAAAAACTTTTTATCCATGCCCCGCGCCTCCTATTTGATCCCGAACAGCCGCAGAAGCAGCGGCAGCGCGACGATCACGCCCAGCAGCTTTTTCGTCAGGCTCTCGTGGCGGACGATGTTGATCAGAAAGAGCGCGGCGATCAGAGCGAAGATGATCCGGTAACACCCGGTGATGCAGCTGTAAACGTCCATATTCGCCCCTCCTTACACCAGAGCGCCGGCGACGGCGTTCGAGCCGATCACGAACAGCAGCGAGAACAGGGCTGTCAGGACGATGTAGGGCATCATCACGCGCAGCACCCGGCCGTAGTCGTCGACGCCCAGCACCTCGCAGGCGACCTTACCCACGATCGCCGTCGGCGGCAGCAGCTGGCTCAGCGCGCAGAGCACCGAGCATCCGGCCGTGACCACGATCGTGTTGTGCCCCAGAAGCGCCAGCACCAGCGGCAGCCCGAACAGCGCCGCGCCGCCCAGCATCGATACGGCGCCGCCCAGCACCGGCAGCGCGATCAGCAGCACCGCGTAGATCCCCGCGGCCGGCAGCGACATGCAGGCGGTGATGATGTCGCCCTTGATGCCCGTGAGCGTGGCGATCTGCACAAGCACGCCGACTGAAAGCAGCAGCGCTGCCGTATCGAGCACAGGACTGTCGATAGCCCGAAGCAGGACCGTCCCCATGCCCCTGACGTGACCGCAGAGGAACACGCACAGCATCGCCGCGAAGAACGCCAGCGGCGTGCCGAAATCCGGCACGTAGCGCGGCAGCAGCCGCGGCAGCCCGACCAGGAGCAGCAGCACCAGCACCGGCAGGACGACCGTCGGCGTGAAGACGCGTTCGCCCTTTTGTGTCTCGGCAGCGGCGGGGACAAAACCGTGCGCCGTCTTCCAGCCGAGCGCCAGCGCCGTGACGACCCCGAGCGGAACGGTGATCGCCGGCAGCACCAGGCCGAAGCCCTCATACGGCATGTTGATCGCGCAGGCGATGATCATCACGGGGATGTTCAGCGGCCCTGTGACGCTGCCGTACATCGCTCCGAGCGAGATGAACGCGGCGGCCCGCTCGGGCGAAAAGCCCATCTTCGTCAGCAGCGGGAAGGCCAGACCGCCCACGATCAGCACAGCGGGAACACCCAGCCCGGTAAACATGCCGGGCACGTAGAGCAGTGCCATCACGATGAACAGAAACGTCATCGGGCGCCGGTCCATCAGCCGCGACAGACGCTCCATCAGCAGCGCGATCGCGCCGCTGGCCTCGTACACGCGCAGGAACATCACGCCGGCGAGGATCACGACGACGATGTTCAGATAGCCAAACTCGCCTTCGATCAGCTGCCCGAGCGGCGCTCCGAATCCGTACAGCGCGGAGAGGATGACGCTCGCTCCCAGCAGCCAGAAAGCGACCGGTAGCCGATAATGAATCATTTTGCGCACAGGAGTCACCTCGTATTGAACATTGACTGTCGAACCATTTGCTTCACTTAAATAGAGTATAAACTCATAAAAAACTTATTTCAACATCTCTCAAGACGATTTTACGTGTATAATATTAGTATCAAGAATAAGATAAACATAGCAGGGGAGTGTCTTTATGCTCATATCGCACGAGAGCGCCATGAGGATCGTGACCGAGGTCAGTTCCATCATCGATCATGACGTCAACATGATGGACGAGCAGGGCCTGATCATTGCCAGCACCGACCCGGCTCGTCTGGGGACCGTCCATGGCGGTGCGCGTCGGCTCCTGAAGGAAGGGCTGGACGAGCTGATCGTCGAAAATGAAGACGAGTACGAAGGCGCTCGGCCCGGCGTCAACCTGCCGCTGCTGTTCGAAGGCGAGACCGTCGGCGTCATCGGCCTGACCGGACGCACCGACGAAGTGCGCCAGTTCGGCCGCATCATCAAGAAGATGACGGAGATCCTGCTGCTCGACTCGTGGGCGGAGCGTCAGAAGCAGCTCAAAGCGGCGATGTGGAACCAGTTCATCGAAGAATGGCTGTTTTCCTCAGCCTCGCAGGTCGACGACGCGTTTGCCGAACGCGGTCTCCAGCTGGGCATCGACATCCGCGAGCCGAGGATCGTCTTCGTCGTGGCGCTCACGGGAGGACCGGAAGAGACCGACAGCGCGGCGCAGGAACAGCTGGCAAAGGCCGAAAACGCCCTTCACGAAATCGTGCGCCGCATCGGCGGCGGCTTTTACTACAAGCTGCCCTACCGCCTTGTCTGCTTCATGCCGCCGGCCGAGCCGGAACAGCTGCGCGCGCTGGCGGAAAAGATCGTCTCGGCAGCCGAGGCGGCGGAACTGAGCGCCTATATCGGCATCGACACCATGCCCGCTGACGCCAGCGGCATCCGCGCCGCCTACGCCCGTGCCGACAAGGCCCTGCGGGCGGCGATGCGCGGCGGCCGAAAGATCCACTTTTACGACAGCGCCGATCTCGAGATCCTCGCCGGCGAACTGCCTGCCGAAGCCCGGCACAGCTTTCTGAACGGAGTCTTCGGACGCTGTTCGCCCAAAGAGCGCGCGCAGATCGTCGACTTCCTTACCGTGTACTACAAGCACGGCGGCTCCGTCCAGGCGACGGCGGACGCCTTGTTTGTCCACAAGAACACCGTTCAGTACAAGCTGCACAAAATCCTCCACCTGACAGGACACGACCCCCGCGACCTGTACGGCGCCGCCGTGCTCCTGGCAGCGCTCGCCGTCCGCTCCAGCCTTGGCGACGACGCCGGCAGCGTGCTGCGGCTGTGAGGGGACCCGCAGAGGAGCTTCAAGCAGAGAAGAGGCAGACAGCGGGACAAAAAAAGAACGAAGTTCCATGTAGAACTTCGTTCATGCTTTTCTCCCAAAGACACTTTTGCAAAAAGATTACAGAAAGAAGGCATCGCCATGGACGACCGGCTTTACGTCAGAGAGATCGTCATCGACTGGGCGCATGTGTCCGACGACAGCTACGTGCGCAGCATCCCCGCCGTCGC
>JAGAYQ010000164.1 GCA_017940445.1 Pyramidobacter sp.
CGTCGGCAGCAAGGCGGATGAAATCGCATTTGCGCAGCTTCAGTCCGTCCATCGCCGCCACGGCCGCGACACTGAAACAGCGGGTGAAGCGCCCCAGAAAGCGTGCCGCTTCTGCCAGGCGTTCGTCAAGGCTCTGCAGCTGGCTGCTGACCTGCCTGATCCAGTGATCGATCTCCGGCGGCGGCACCGTGGGCCGGTGCAGGATGGAATTGACGTAGACGCGGTAGGCCTGCGACGTGGGCAGACGCCCCGCCGACGAGTGAGGCTGGGTGAAGTAGCCCATCTCTTCCAGGTCGGACATCTCGTTGCGAATGGTCGCCGCGCTGTGGCTCTTGAGGAACTTGCGCGAGATCGTGCGCGACCCGACCGGCTCGCCTGTTTTGATGTACTCGTACACGACCGCAAAGACGATCTCCAACTGGCGCTCCGTAAGCATGAGCGTCACCCTCCTTTCGCGTTTTTCAGATTATTAGCACTCACTCAGACAGAGTGCTAACGCTTCCATCACAAAACGGAGAATAGCAGAAAAGCGCATAAATGTCAATACAGGTCAGACAAGAATCTTAGTAATTTTATAACCGATATGGAAAAGCAGCAGGGCCTCATTCAAAAGGATCAGTGCGCCCCCGCAAAGTTTCCCTTTCACAGCGCTCTATATCCGGCGGAGCCAATCATTGCCAACGCGTTTTCAGGCATTTATAATAAAATCAGGCTGCTTCGAGACCGTCATTTAAGAAGGAAGGGAATCTTTATGCTGAACGCAAACGCTCCGATCGGGGTGATGGACGCGGGACTGGGCGGGTTCACCGTCGTCAGGGAGCTGCAGAAGCTGCTCCCTCGCGAGGACATCGTCTATCTCGGCGAAGGGAAATATCAGCCTTACGGCAACCGCAGCGAGGCCGAGATCCTGCATCTGACACGTCAGATCCTCACGTTTCTCCGCGGGTGCGGCGTGAAAGTCGTCGCTGTGGCGTGCAACACGATCTCCACGCTGATCGAGCAGTATCAGCCGGATTTCGATTTCAGGATCTTCAGCATCGTGCAGGCAGGGGCTGACGATGTTGCCCGGCTGAAGCCGAGCGAGGTCGGCGTGCTTTCGACGATGTTCACGGCGAAGACGGGCCAGTACGCGCGTCTGATCCGCGAAAAGCTGCCGCAGACAAAGGTGTACGCCCAGGGCTGCCCGTGGCTGGCGCGCATCATCGAGGACGGAGATTTTGACCAGGCGCGCATCGATACGGAACTGCGCAGCACGCTGGGGACACTGGCCGCAGCGCATCCGTCGCTCAGTTCGCTGGTGCTGGGCTGCACGCATTTTCCGCTTGTCGCCGAAAATATCCGGCGGCTGTATCCTCAGTTCACTCAGCTGATCAATCCGGCCGCTTCGCAGGCGCTCATGGTCAGGGACTATCTGGAGCGCGAAAAAGCCCTTCGCAGCGACGGCAGCGGCAGCCTGCGCATTTGCACGACAAGCGATCCCCAAGTGTACCGCCGCATGGCCGGCATCGTCGGTCTGGAAAAGATCAGCAGCGTCGAACTGGTCCCGGCTCCGGTACCGCTTACAGGACAGGGATAATGGCGCAATTTTGTTCTTCCTTAATATATTGATCTCTTCAACGAATAGCGCCCCGCGCGTCGGAACTGATCCGGCACACGGGGCGCTATTCGTTTTTTATTGTTTACAGAAGTATTACAGCGTCAGAGTCTGATGAGCCAGCAGGGCCGAGGCGATCTCGAACATGTTCGGGACGACGCCCGCACCGAGGGAATCCATCAGACCAAAGTGCTTGAGGCAGGTGCCGCAGACGAGCACTTTGCCGCCCTTGGCTGCGAAGTCGGCGAGTGTTTCAGCGCTGGAAGTGCCCTTGACAGCCAGCTTGACGCCCTCGTTCATCAGCGCGATGACCTCTGGACGCTCAGAATCGTCGTACTGCGTCAGCGTGCCGAGGAACGCTTTCATCAGCACTTCGCCCAATTCGGCGTCATTGCCGCCGATCGTCGCGTGAGAAATAAAGACGGCCTTTTTGACCGCCGCAGCGGGCGCCGCAGGCTCGCACGCACAGGGAGCAGCCGCTCCGCTCTTGGCGCCGGAAACGATAAAGTTTGCTCCGTCGGGCGTCACTGCCGCTGAAAAGCCTTTGCTGGCCAGAAAGCGCGACACGTTGCCGCTCGCCGGCTCGTTGTCGACGGTCACCTTCACGGCGTCAGCGCCGTCCTCGATCGCTTTTTTCGTCATCAGCACAGGCTGCGGACAGGCCAGTCCTCTTGCATCGATCTCTACCATGGTTCGTTCTGCCTCCATTGAGTAAAAATGGTGTTTCTTTTCATAATCATTATATCAGCCGCGTTCAAAAATAAAAGCCTCGGACAGGACGAAAATTCTTCATTCATCATGAAATTTCGCCGCAATCTCCTCTATTCAGCTGAAATTTCCAGTTTCCGACACGGCAAACTCCGACCAAAATCAAAGATGCAATTCATGAACGTTCATTATATTATCTATAACGGTTCTAAAAAAGCAGGCTGTAAAAGCCAATCAGAAAGGAGGTTTAAAAATGGCCTATTCGCTCGATATCGTGCTGGGAGACTGCGGCAACCCGTACTGGCAGGAGCAGGAACTCTGGTACCGCCGTCTTCTGCCGGAATTCGGCATGACAGGGACGATCCACTACCCCAATCGCGAGGGCGATCCCGTATCTCAGACGGAGCTTGTGGAAAAGCTGCTCACGCGCGGCTCCGAAGTGCTGATCCTGAACGCGCTCGACGGCGACGCTGTCGCCCGTACGGCAGCGAGGCTCCGCACTCCGGCGCTGATCTGCGACGTCGGCGAGACGATGCCGTCCACCGCCGCCAGGGACATCCCCCGCCGTCTGGCGATCCATACAGACAGCTGCACTCAGCAAGGCAAGCTGAGCGCGCAGACGCTTCTGTCCGGTGTGCGCCCGCTGCGGCGCTTCCTGTGCGTCGGGGGACCGCGCTGGTCTAAGGTCGGCGTTGACCGCGTCACAGGCGC
>JAGAYQ010000165.1 GCA_017940445.1 Pyramidobacter sp.
AGCGCGAGGGCGGCGACGGCAAATCCCAGCCCGTGAAGCCGTTTGATCGCTCCCGGCCATTCAGCGGCATAGCTCCACGGCACCTGGAACACCGTCCCCATCGACACGCGCACCGAGCGTCGGCAGAGCGGATCGCAGCAGTCGGGTGACAGCAGCACGGCGTCGGCCCCCAGCGCGGCCGCGGAGCGGAAGATCGCGCCGACGTTGGTCGAGTCGGTGATGCTTTCAAGGACGCAGACGCGGCTCGCAGGTGCGCAGATCGAAAACGCGTCGGGAAGCGGCTTTCGCTTCATTGCGCAGAGCACACCGCGCGTCAGTTCGTAGCCGGTCAGATCAGCGAGCAGTGAACGGTCGGCCGTGTAGACGGGAACGTCCGGGCAGCGGCCGATCAGCGCTTTCGCCTTGCCCTCGGCGTGGCGCTCTTCCATGAGGAACGACACAGGCTCGTATCCGGCGTCAAGAGCATGATCGATCACCGTCACGCTTTCGGCGATGAAAACGCCTTCCTGCGCGCGCAGCCTGGCCTCGGTAAGACGGGCGTACACGTCAAGGCCGGGGCCGGAAAGGTCATGCAGCTGGATGATCTGGCTCATATCAGTTGCCTCCTGTGAAAAGAACGGAGCCGCTCATTGCGGCGGCTCCAAATCATTTCAGCGTTTCAGTCCCAGATGCTCGGTCAAAAACGCGTCCATGGCGCGGTAGAAGTCGAAGCGGTTTTCCTCGTTGTGAAAGCCGTGGCCTTCGTTGTTCTTCACCATGTACTGCACTTCCACGCCGCGCGCGCGCATCGCCTCGACCATCGCGTCCGACTGGGCCTTGACCACGCGCGGGTCGTTCGCGCCCTGGGCGATGAACAGCGGCACCGAGATCCTGTCGGCGTGAAGCGTGGGCGACGTGGCCTCGAACTGTTCCTTATCCTTCACAGGATGGCCGATCGTCTCATACATCTGCTCAAGCAGCGGCTTCCAGTACTCAGGGATCGACGAGAACAGCGTGAACAGGTTGCTGACGCCCACGTAATCCACGCCGCAGCAGTACAGCTCGGGCGTCTTGATCAGGCCCATCAGCGTGGCATAGCCGCCGTAGCTGCCGCCGTAGATCGCGATCCGTTTGGGATCGGCGATGCCCTGCTCGATCAGCCACTTGACGCCGTCGGTGATGTCGTCCTGCTGTTTCAGACCCCACTGACGGAAGCCAGCCTTCCAGAACGCCTTGCCGTAGCCCGTCGAAATGCGGTAATTGACCTGCAGCACAGCCATGCCGCGGTTGGCCAGCAGCTGCGCTTCCGTGTCATAGCCCCAGGTGTCGCGCGACTCAGGTCCGCCGTGCACGACGACGATAGCCGGCAGATTTTTGGGGTCCGCCCCCACCGGAAGCGTCAGGTAGCCGTGGATCGTCAGGCCGTCGCGCGCCTGATACTGGATGGGCTTCATCTCAGCCAGATGCTCTTCTTTCAGCCACGGATAGAAGTCGGCCACCTGCGTGAACACGCCGGGCTTTTCCTTGTCGTAATAATACAGCCGTCCCGGCACACGGTCGGAAGCGACGGCCACGAACATGCGCTTTTCGTCCTTCGACATCGAGCTGACGCCGGCTCGCAGGCCGGGGAACTGTGCCTGGAGCATGTTGTAGAAGTCTTCCGCTTCCTTGTCGAAGTAGTGACGATGCGGCTTGTCGGTGTAGTACGTCACGCCCAGCAGCTTTTTGCGCAGGCGCGACCAGATCACGCCGCTCACGCTGGCTTCATCGTTCTCGTACAGAAGCGACTGCGCTCCCGTGGCCGGGTCGTACTCATACAACGCACTCTTGTCGCGCCCCAGGTCCGAGGTGATATAGAGCTTTTTGTTGTCGGCAGTGAAAACGCGCGGCGACACGCTGTCGCGGAAGTCGGTCTCGAAGATCTTCTTCCACGGCTCGCTCTCCGCGTCGCGGTACAGCACGCGCGTCGTCGTGCCTACATATTCGTAGGCAAGGCGCAGCTTGCCGTCGTGGTCCGTATCCCAGCCCACGATCGTACCGGGGTTTTCGGCGACCAGCTCCAGCTCGCCTGTCTTCACGTTCAGACGGTACACGTCGAACACCTTTTTGTCGCGCTTGTTCATATTGATGAGGATGTGGTCGTCATCCTCTTCGAGCAGATCGACGATGCCCGCGCGCACACCGTCAAAAGGCGTCATGTCCCTGGCTTCGCCGCCCTCGCGCGAAACGACGTAGAGGTGAAAGTTCTCGTCGCCGCCCTTGTCCTGAGCGTAGATCAGCTGATCGTTGCTGATCCAGCCGTAGCCGCCGATATCGCGCTCCGTCGCCGAAGTGAGGCGCGTGCCTTCGTCCGTGCCGACGCGCTCGATGGGCGCCACGCGGATGTTCAGGCGCTTTTCCCACGGCGCCAGCCAGGCGTAGTGCTTTCCGTCCGGCGAGATGCGGAACGCCGCCTTCTCAGGCAGGCGGAAAAAGTCCTCAACGGGGATCAGCGGCGGACGTGTCTGAGCGTGTCCGGTCGCGGCCGTCGCCAGCAAAGCCGCGGCGAGCAGCAGTGAAAATTTCATATCGATCAATCCTTTCTGACAAAAATCCATTTTTTGCAAACAGAGACAGTTTAGCAGAAATCCCAGCGAAACGGAATGAAGAAAACGACAATTTTACGTTTGTTTTACCGCAACGCGCAAAAAAGAAAAAACGCGCCGGAACTCTCCCGGCGCGCCGTGCACTAA
>JAGAYQ010000166.1 GCA_017940445.1 Pyramidobacter sp.
AGGCCATGTTCCGCCGCCCGAACCCCGTCAGGTCGGGAAAACCGGGATGCGCGCCGACGGCCGTGCCGGCTTTCATCGCCGCCGCCACGGTGGCACGCATCACGCAGGCGTCGCCGGCATGGAAGCCGCAGGCCACGTTGGCCGAGCTGACGAATGTGAGCACATCGGCGTCGCGGCCCATTTTCCACGCGCCGAAGCTCTCGCCAAGGTCGCTGTTCAGGTCGATCATGTGCATGTGATATTTCTCCTTCCTGAAAAGTCAAATTCAAAACCAAAACAAAGAGACAAAGCCCCCAAGAATGAATTTAGTGTTCGATCTTCTCGCAGACGGCAGTGTATGCCGTGCCGTTTACGGTAATGCGAAACGAACAGGGGCGTGCAGAGTCGCCGGGCTGCTCACGAAGCCGCGCTGAATAAGCGCTGACAAGACGGCGCAGTTCGCCAAGCTTTGCTGCTTCGGCGCGCGACAGCGCGATCCCGTCTTCCTGACTGATGCGGGCAAAACGCACCGCCTCGCCCGGCATCTTCTGCGCCAATCGGGCCGCGTCAAGCGCGTGAACGACGGCGATCTTGACGTAGCCGCCTGTCGTCTGCCGGTCGGCGCTCATGACGATCGGCTGCCCGGAGCCGGGCACCTGCACGGCCCCGAGCGGGATCGCGTCGCTGACGATGTCCGGACCTTTGACGTGTTTCAGC
Organism: Pyramidobacter sp.; assembly: GCA_017940445.1. GTDB lineage: Bacteria > Synergistota > Synergistia > Synergistales > Dethiosulfovibrionaceae > Pyramidobacter. Next base: position 697 of record JAGAYQ010000166.1, read on the forward strand.
TTAGGTCCGGCCAGACGCACGCCCATGCGGTCGGCCTGCGGCGTCACCGTCCACTCAGCGGTGAAAAACGTCTCCACGCTCGCGGGGTCGATCAGGTCATCCTGCGGCCCCGGCACAGCGCGCAGCGGCGTGTCGTCCGCCCCGGGACGCAGCGCCGGCGGACACGCAAAGCCCGCGGAACGCGGCCAACCGATCCACGGCTCGCCCGTGTACAGCACGTCGCCGCTTTTCAGCGCCCGGCCGTTCAGCCCGCCGAGCGCGGCTTTCAGATACGTTGAGCAGCTTCCCATCACCTCGGGCACGGCGATGCCGCCGGCAACGCAGAGATACGTTCTCACGCCGCGGCCGCAGGCGCCGCCGAAGCTCAGCATGTCGCCGCCGTCCACGCTTACGACGGTCCACATCGGCACAGGGCGACCGTTCAGACACGGCCGCAGATCGCCGCCGGTGAGCGCGATCGCGCCCGAGCCTTCAAAGCACACGAGGTCACCCGTGAGCGTCATCTCCAGCGCCGCGGCGTTTTCGTCATTGCCAAGCAGGATGTTGCCGCGCCGCAGTGCCGGGGCGTCGGCCGCGCCGCTTTGAGGCACGCCCTCGGCTAGACGGCCGAAGCGCCCCAGGTCCTGCACGGTCGTGAACGCGCCGGCGCGCTCGATATGCAGCTTCATCAGCGACACTCCCCTTCGTATTCAAAGCGGTACGCGCCGCGCCGCTCGTCACGGGCGATCTCGTCAAACCGTTCACGGCTCACGGGATAAAAGCGCACGTTCATGCCGGCGCGGATGACCGTGCTCGGGTCGCGCCCGGCGTCGTACAGCGGG
>JAGAYQ010000167.1 GCA_017940445.1 Pyramidobacter sp.
AATCTGCGCTGTTTATGCCTGAAAACGAGTTTTAAGGCCCTGATGAATCCTGACTAATAAATGACCTCTCTATGAAAAAGCGCTCCGAAATCCCTGACGGATCTCGAAGCGCTTTTTCATGATCACCTTTGTGTCTTCGTGTCTTTGTGTCTTTGTGTCAGGTTTGAATTACGCCGCGGGTTTTTCGGGAACCAGCCCTTTTCCACGCGTTTGGCCTGCGCGTGCACCTCGACGATGCACCACAGGTTGGTCGCGCCCCAGAAAGCGGCGACGGGGGCGGCTGCGCCTTTCAGAAACAGCGAGGCGGCCAGGCCGGCCAGGCCGCAGACGGCAAAGAGCGGCCAGATCTTTTTCGAGAAATAATATTCCGCCTTGATGACCAATGGGTGATATGCCGCGATGATCGCCAGCGAGGCGAACGCCACGGCGGCTCCTTCGCCGTTCATCAGCGCCCTTGCTGCCGGCGCAGCAGGGCCTGCGCGGCGCGCCCGGTCCAGCAGGCGGCGACGACGAACAGCACCATGACCGATGCCCATCTGAAAAGCACCATCGCGTCGCCGGCGTCGTCGAAGAAGGCGAACTGCATCTGCAGCGTCAGAAACGGCCACACCTGGAGGTGATCGAACGCCCAGGCCCCGTAGCCGGCCCAGGCCAGAGCGAGCAGCCGCAGCGTCCAGACACGGGCAGGATGAGGCGCGCGCAGGCCGAAGACGCTGCGCGCCATGCCCGTGACCATGCTCCAGTGCAGGCCGACGTGCACGCTCATCAGCACCAGCGCCCAGTAGCTTGAGCAGAGGTGCAGCGCGCGGGCGATGCCGACGCCCCATGTGATGTTGAGGAAGGCGAACACCGTGCCGGAGATCATCACGCCGGTGATCATGACGACGAGCGTGTCGAGCAGGACGAGGATGATGAACGTGTTCTGGAGCGCGCGCAGCAGCGTGAAGCGCCCCTTGTAGAACGAGGAGAACCAGCGGCGGTTGAGGAAGGCGTGGACGATGAACAGCACGCCGACGGCCGTGCCCAGCACCTCGTGCGCGGTCTCGCCGGCGACCTGATAGGCCATCAGCAGGATCATCAGCGCCGACATGAAAAAGTCCACCGTCAGGCGGACGAGCGCGTTTTTGTTCATAAAATCTCTCCTTTGACAGTGGATCATTCAGGGCGTGCCTGGGCTGCGCCGAGCACCCGCTCGAGCCGGGCCGAGAGCGCCGCGGCGGCCGCCCCGGTGAGCGAGCCGCAGATCAGCCCCGCGACAAGCAGAAAGGGCAGATACGACCACAGCGCATCCGACCCGGCGGCAAAGACGGCCGCGCCCAGCTGGCCGATGTTGTGGAGCATCCCGCCGGCGGCGCTGGTCAGCCACATCCGCTTTTTCGGCACGACGCGGCGCAGCGGCAGCATGCCCAGCAGGCAGAGCGCGCCGCCGCAGGCGCTGAACAGCAGCGCCGAAGCGCCGCCGGAAAACAGCGCGCTCAGAAGCACCCGAGAAGCCAGCACCAGAGCCGTCTGCGCGGCCGTGCCGTGGTACAGCGTCCAGACGGTGACGACGTTGGCCAGGCCCAGTTTGACGCCGGGGATGGGCACGGGCGGCGGAAACGCCCCTTCAACGGTAAAAAGCAGCAGCGACAGCGCCGTCAGCAGCGCCAAACGAACAGGGGAGCGGAACTTTGTCATCACTGCGACACTCCGTCAAGCTCGCCGGCCGAGCTCGGCGCAAAGCGCACGATCAGCCGGTGCGGCAGGCAGACGAGCGGCGCGGAGGCCGAGCGCAGAACGCCCATGCGTACGCAGTCGTGTCCCGGGCAGTCGGCGCTGACCACGCGGATGCGGCCGTTTTCGATCAGCAGCGTGTTGAAGCCGCCGCCGGGGGCGTGCAGCGTGATCGTCCGCGATTTCTTTTCGCGGCCGAGGTCGGGTGTGGAGACGAGCCGGCCGTCCTGCACGATCTCGACGATGGTGCTGTGCGGCGCCAGCCAGCTGCGCGTGCACCAGGCGATCAGCGCCAGCGCGCCCGCGACCGCGGGCCAGAAGACGTGCTTCATCGCCGGATCACCGTCGCTTTCACGTTCTTCCACTGGCCTTCGGGGGTGAAGCGTTCTGCCAAATCGCCGCAGATCAGCAGAGGTCCCGCGTCCGTCAGCATGACGAAGCTCTCGCCGCCGCTTTGGCGCCAGTGCTGTGCTGCTTTCTCGGGCCCCATCACGAAGTACGCTGTCGAAAGCGCGTCGCACCGCGTTCCGGAATCTCCCGCGACGGTGACGGAGACGACTCCGCTGCGGGAAGGCTGGCCCGTTTTCGGGTCGAGGATGTGCCAATAGCGTGTGCCGTCTTTTTCAAAGAACCGCTCGTAAGAGCCGGAGGTGATCACCGCGCCTTCGCCCGTTTCGATCACGCCGAGCAGGCCGCCCTGGGGATCGCGGACGCCGATGCGCCACGGACCTCCGCCGGGACGGCTCCCCAGCGTGCGCACGTTGCCGCCGAGGTTGAGCACC
>JAGAYQ010000168.1 GCA_017940445.1 Pyramidobacter sp.
ACCCTGATGCGTCTTACCGGCCCTTACGGCGCGTTCGGAATGTACGAAACAACGCTTCTTGGAATGCTCGCCGCGTCCACGGGATGGGCGACTGCCGCCCGTGAGTGCGTTGAAGCGGCTGAAGGCAAGCCTGTGCTCTGCTTTGGCGCTCGTCATGTGCATCCTGCTGTTGCTCCCGTCATGGAGCGCATCGCTGTCAAGGTGGGCGGCTGTGCCGGCGCAAGCTGCATCCTCGGCGCGAAGCTGCTCGGCCTCAATCCGTCGGGTACCATCCCGCACGCTGCCATCCTCATGGCCGGAGATACGCTCAAGCTGGCCAAAGTTTACGACGAGTTCACGCCTGCCGGCGAGACCCGCGTCGTCCTTATCGATACGTTCAAGGACGAGAGCGAAGAGGCCATCCGTGTGGCTGAAGCTCTCGGCGATCACCTCGGTGCCGTGCGTCTGGATACGCCCTGCGAGCGCGGCGGCGTATCGCCTGAGCTGATCCGTGAAGTGCGCTACCGCCTTGATATGGCCGGATTTAAACACGTAAAGATTGTTGCGACCGGCGGACTGACCCCCGAACGCATCCGTGTCCTTGCCGAGGCTGGCGCAGACACGTTTGGCGTGGGCAGCTACATCTGCCACGGACAGAAGATCGACATGACGCTCGATCTGAAGGTCGTGAACGGAAAGCCCGTTGCAAAACGCGGAAGATTGCCCGGACCACTGGACAATCCCCTGCTTGTTAGGGTATAATACCCAATTGTGAGAAACGCGCCTGTATCTTTTCGCATTGCGGCAGAGTCGTCACACACTTCCCTACGCCCGCCTGCGCAGAAGTTCATCCGTGTTCCTGCCTGGATGAAGGTTCCCCAGACCCGTTCATCCGCTTAGAAATCTCTCATCAAATTATCAAAGGAGTGTTTTCCGAATGATCGGTTCCAAATCATTCATGGCTCGTAAAGAAACCGTTCAGCGCAGCTGGTTTCTGATCGACGCGGAAGGTGTCCCTGCCGGACGTCTTGCTTCGCGCGTTGCGCTGATCCTGACGGGCAAGAACAAGCCCACCTACACGCCCCACGTTGATACGGGCGATTTTGTCATCATCATCAACGCTGACAAGGTCGGCCTTACCGGCAACAAGCTGGAGACCTCCACCGTCAAGTCGTTCAGCGGCTTCCCCGGCGGATTCAAGGAAATGACCTACAAGGATGCGATGAAGCGCAGCTCCGTGCGTCTTCTTGAGCGCATCATCCGCGGCATGCTTCCCAAGCACAATCGCCTGAACTTCGGCCGCAAGCTGAAGGTCTACGCGGGCGCGGCTCATCCTCACGCGGCTCAGAAGCCCGTGACGATCACACTGTAAGGCAAGGAGGAGAATCCTATGGCTACTTCTTATTTCTGGGGAACCGGCCGCCGCAAGAACGCCGTTGCGCGCGTTCACCTTGCCGCCGGCGAAGGCAAATTCCTGATCAACGGCCGCGAGCCTGCTGAGTACCTGCCTCGTCATAACTGGCTGTCGAGCGCGAATGCTCCTCTCGTTGTCACCGGCCTTGAGGGCAAAGTCGACGTTTTCGTCAACGCTCAGGGCGGCGGTCTGACCGGCCAGAGCGGCGCCATTTCGCTTGGCATTGCCCGCGCTCTGCTCAAGCTGAATCCTGATCTTCGCCCCGTGCTGAAGAAGGCTGGCCTTCTTACCCGCGATCCCCGCATGGTCGAGCGCAAGAAGTTCGGCCAGAAGGGTGCCCGCGCGAAGTTCCAGTTCAGCAAGCGTTAATCGTTTTTGCACATCAAAACAGTTCGGCATTTGCCGGACTGTTTTTTTATATGGCCCTATGCAAAAGGACGGTCCGCAGGAGAGCGGATCGTCCTTTTATTGAGTATATGCGATTGGCTAGAGAACTGATTCCCAGTCGAGGGTAAGAGTGCCGTCCTCTTTGATCACGCAGGGGACGCCGACGCCGTGACGTTCGCGGACCGGAGCGAAAACATCTTCGGTATCACGAAGTGTGAGGAATTCCTTGAGTGTAGCAATGTCCGCGTCGATATCGCGAAAATCGACTGTGATGCCGCGCTTTTCGTACTCTGCGAGAGCAGCGACGGTGTCGGGACAGTTGCGCGTGCCGTAGACGGTGAGTTTCATGATAACAGCTCCTTTTGAA
>JAGAYQ010000169.1 GCA_017940445.1 Pyramidobacter sp.
CATGAACACATCGATAAAAAATCTTCTTGAAAACGTGAAAAACGGCTCAGTGAGCGTGGACGAGGCGCTGCTGAAGCTGAAGGAAGCGCCGTTTGAGGATATCGGCTTCGCCAAGGTGGACCTGCACCGTCAGCTGCGTCAGGGCGCGGCTGAGGTGATCTACGGCGCGGGCAAGACGCCTGAGCAGATCGCGGGCATTCTGGCGGCGATGGCTTCTCACGGTCAGAAAAACGTGCTCGTCACGCGCCTTTCGCCCGAAGCGGCAGAAGCGGTGAATGCCCGGTGGCCCGTGACGTATTACAAAGAGGCGCGGCTGGCCGTCGCCGGCGAGTTTCCGCAGCCTGACGGCATTGGCCGCATCGTCATCGCCACGGGCGGAACGAGCGACATCCCCGTGGCAGAGGAGGCGGCGCTCACGGCGCAGATGATGGGCAACGATGTGACGCGCCTGTATGACGTGGGCGTGGCCGGTCTGCATCGCACGCTGGCGCATCTTGACGAGATCATGAGCGCGTCGGTCATCATCGCTGTGGCGGGCATGGAGGGCGCGCTTGCAAGCGTGATCGGCGGTCTGGCTGACTGTCCCGTGATCGCCGTGCCGACGAGCGTGGGCTACGGCGCGTCGTTCCACGGACTTTCGGCGCTGCTGTCGATGCTCAACTCGTGCGCCAGCGGCGTGACGGTGGTGAACATCGACAACGGCTTTGGCGCCGGATATTTCGCCAGCATGGTCAACCACATGGAGACGAAAAAACGCTGAAGACTCCAGCGTGATCTTCCTTGAGGAACAGAAAGGGACGTTCTGCATGAGTACAGAGCTGCATGAAAAACTTGAAGAACTGAAAACGTATCTGCGCGGGCTGGGCAGTGTGGCCGTGGCCTTTTCGGGCGGCGTCGACAGCACTTTTCTGCTGGCGGTCGCGCATGATGTCTTTGGCGAAAAGTGCGTTGCCGTCACGGCCAGGTCGTGCTCGTTCCCCGAGCGCGAGCTGAACGAGGCCAGGGCGTTCTGCGCTGCCCGGGGCATCCGTCAGATTGTCTGCGAGTCGGACGAGCTGAACATTCCCGGTTTTCGCGAGAATCCGAAAAATCGCTGCTACCTGTGCAAGCGCGGACTGTTTACCGAAATGCGCCGCGTTGCTGCTGAAAACGGTTTTGCCTGCATTGCCGAAGGATCGAACATGGACGACATGGGCGACTACCGTCCCGGCCTTCAGGCGATCGCTGAGCTGGATGTGAAAAGTCCGCTGCGCGCGGCCAAGCTGTACAAGGCAGAGATCCGCGAGCTGTCGAAGGAGCTCGGCCTGCCCACATGGGACAAACCGTCGTTTGCGTGTCTGGCGTCGCGTTTCGTCTATGGCGAGACGATCAGTGTGGAAAAGCTGGCCATGGTCGGTCGTGCTGAGCAGCTCCTCATCGATCTTGGGGTAAGACAGGCGCGTGTCCGCATCCACGGCAATCTGGCGCGCATCGAGGTGCTGCCGGAGCAGTTCGGCCTGGTGATGAACAATCGCGAGCGCATCTCGGCGGAGTGCCGGGCGGCCGGCTTTGCCTACGTCACGCTCGACCTTCAGGGCTACCGCACCGGCAGCATGAACGAGACGCTGAAGGCGGCGAAGAAATAAAAAAACAGAGACGTCCTCTTGCGGGCGTCTCTGTTTTTATGCCGGCAGGCAATTTACAAACGGGCGTGCAAATGTTACTCTGACGGGCGGAAATCAATTTGGGGCGGAGGATGTTTTTTTATGCGGTACATTATCGGGATGCTGCTGGCGGGATTTGTCTGTTTTTTCCTGCTGGGACTGCGCAAGGGATTTTCGTTTCGCGAACTGTGCGGCATGACCGGTCGGGGGGCTCGCGAGGCGATCGACGTGGGCAAGATGCTGCTGCTGATCGGCATGGTGACGGGCGTGTGGCGCGTCTCGGGCACGATCGTGCAGTGCGTGCATTACGGCATCGCGGCGATCACGCCGAGGCTGTTTCTGCTGATCGTCTTTGCCGTTACGTGCGGCTTGAGCTATGCGCTCGGCACGTCGTTCGGCGTTGTCGGCACGGCGGGCGTGATCTTTATGACGCTGGCGCGCGGCGGCGGGGTGAACACGGCGGTCGCAGCGGGGGTGATCCTCTCGGGCATTTACTTTGGCGACCGCAGCTCGCCGATCGCTTCGACGGCGATCATGACGGCTCAGGTCACGAAGACGGAGCTGTACGGCAACGTGCGGCGCATGATGCGCACGGGCGCTGTCCCGCTGGCGCTGACGTTCGCGTTCTACGCCTGTCTGTCCGTGATGCATCCGCTGAACGTGCTTGATGAAAACGCGCTCAGCGCGTTCGCCTCACGTTTTGTCCTCTCGCCGTGGACAATGCTCCCTGCGGCGCTGATGCTGATCCTGCCGCTTGCGGGCGTGAAGGTGAAGTGGGCGATCGCGGCTAGCGTCGTTGCCGGAGCGGCTGTGGCGCACGCCGTGCAGGGGTTTTCACTAGCTGAGATCGCGCGCGTCTGCGCGCTGGGATACCGCTCCGCGGAAGGCGGCGCGTCGGCGATCCTGGACGGCGGGGGAATGATCTCGATGCTGGGGTCGGCAGCGATCGTCACGATCTCGTGCGCGTCGATCGGGCTGGCCGACGGCGCGCATCTGCTCGAAGGCCTGCACAGCTGGGTCGAGCGCGTCAGCGCCCGGCTCGGCCGCTTCCCGGCGATGATGATCGTCTGCCTGGGCGCGGCAGCAGTGTTCTGCAATCAGGTGATCGCGATCGTTTCCAGCCACGCGTTCCTATGGCCGATCTATGAGCGCGGCGGCTTGAGCCGCGAGGACCTGGCCGATGACATCGAAAACAGCGCTATTCTCCTGCCGGCGCTCATCCCCTGGTGCATCCTCGGCAGCGTGCCGCTGGCGATCCTCGGCGAGACGTATTCGGCGATGCCGTTTGCCGTGTACGTCTACGCTGTGCCGCTGTGGACGATGATCCATCACGCGATGCATGACAGCCGGGCGAAAAACGGAGAAAAATGATGATACATTTGCCCGTTCACACGCCGCCTGATTTGAGATAAAATAATCGAAATTGCGCAAGGCGCCGGAGCGCCCTGCCGCGGATCATGAAAGGGGAGTCTGTACGCTATGCTTACACTTGAACGAGCCAAGGAACTGAACGCGACGATGGTCACGGAGCCGCATCTGATCGTCCATTCGACGAACGTGATGGCGGCGATGGGGGCGATGGCCCGTCACTTTGGCGAGGATGAGGAACACTGGAAGGCCGTCGGCTACCTGCACGACTTCGATTATGAAAAATATCCCGAGGAGCACCTCCAGCACACGGCCGAGCCGCTGCGCGAAGCCGGCGTTGACGATGCCGACATCCGCGCGATCCTGGCACACGGCTGGGGCATCTGCACCGATGTGAAGCCGGAGACGAACATGGAAAAAAGCCTGTACACTGTTGACGAGCTGACCGGTATCATCGAGGCCTGCGCGCGCATGAGGCCCAAAGGCATCACCGACCTTGAGGTGAAGAGCTTCATGAAGAAGTTCAAAGACAAGGCGTTCGCCCGCAAGTGCAACCGCGACCTCATCAAGCAGGGCTGTGAAATGCTCGGCATGGACGTGAAGGACGTGGCGGCTATCGTCATCGAGGGCATGAAGCCCTACGCTGCCGAGATCGGTCTGCTCGGCACCGAAGCCGGCGAGCAGGCGTAGAGGCACCTTGCAGATGAAGCTGATCAAATGCCTTGCCGTTGCGGGCGCTGTGCTGCTTGCGTCTGCGGCGGCGATTGCGGCTGAAAGCCCGAAACCGAAGAACGTGCGCGTTTACATCGTCCGCCACGGCCGCACCGAGTGGAACAACGAAGGGCGCCTGCAGGGACAGCTCGACGTGAAGCTGGACTAGAAGGGGCTGGAGCAGGC
>JAGAYQ010000021.1 GCA_017940445.1 Pyramidobacter sp.
CAGCCTCGCGGTGGATGCGCCCGTCCTGAGGAACGCGCTTTTCCGCGATGTCCATGCCCGCCATGATCTTCACTCTGGCCGTGACCGACGGATGGACCGTGAGCGGCATTTCAAGGGCTGTCGTCAGATGTCCGTCGATACGAAAACGAACGCGCGTGCTGACTTCCGTGGGTTCGATATGGATATCCGAAGCCCGTTCGCGAAGCGCCTGCGCGATGATGCGCTCGACGATCCCCGCCGCAGGCGAGCTGTCGTCATGAACATCCGCAGATTTTTCAGCACTGGGCAAGTTCTGGCTGCCTTCCTCCGCCAGACGGGCGACCGCGCCCGAGAACTGATAGGCCCGTTCGATCTCGCCGTCAAGCGATGGCAGAGGCGATGCACGCAGCTCTACAGGAACGCGGCACAGCATCCGCAGTTCGTCAGTCACGAGCATGTCATCCGGACGAACACAGAGCGCAATGAGCCGCCCTGTCGGAGCGACTTCCAGCGGCAGGACGCCAAGACGGCGAGCCGCGTCGTAGGATAAGAGCGACAGCGCCTGAGGCGACGGTGAAAAATGGGTCTGCGCAAGTTCCTCAGGAGCTGACTTTTGAGTATTTGGTCCCATGCTGGCTCCTTTCGTTCAGCGGAAAAGAGTATACAGAACGTAAGATGACGGTGAAGGCTGCACAGAAAGGCGCACAGCAGAAATCCCGTCTGTGCTGGGAACGGCGATCACAGGCCGCCCGTCCGCCACAGTCAGGACAGCGTTCTGCGGTGCCTCGGCCGTCTCCGTCAGGCGGCTTCCGATAACATCGATCGTCTTGACGACTGAACGATTTTCCTCTTTGCCGAGAAGGAAAATCAGCCCGTCGTGAACAAGGATCGAGGAAAGGGAACGGAATCCCTCATACAAATGCCACCAGCCCCAGCGGCCGCCGCGCCAGGGCAGATCGCTCCAAGAGCGCTGTTCCAAAGGCGCAGGACAGGCTGCAACAATCGTCCCCCGCGGACATTCGGCGATAAACGCCAGCCAGCTTTCGCGAGCCAGCGGACAGAAAAGCGGCGAAGCGATCAGTTCAAGCTCGTTCTCGCCCGTCACGTCTCGAAGATCGAGCCGCCTGTTCAATCTGAAAAAGTCATTCTGACGGACGAACTCCTGCACACCGCCGAATGTGTCAGCAACCGTCAGACGAGTGAGCGTTCCCGCGGCAGACTGCATTCCCAGCGGCGAAAAACACAATTCGGTTCCTTCCATGCCGTCACAGACATGCCGAACACCGCCCGTCAGCGGTTCGAGCCCCCACACGCGCGCGGCGGCTTCGGCTCCTGATGGAAGGATCAGCACATTTTTTCCGGATACCGGAGCTGCCAGAGGTGCGGCCGCTGTACAGCCAAGCTGAAAAGTGCCTTCCTCCGCATCGCCCCAGGTCCTCAGCGTGCCGTCGTCACGTTCTTCAAAAGCCCATCGGAACTCGGGAGTCACCGGTTCGGTGATGTCGAGACAGTACGCCCCTTTTCCAGCAGCACCCAGCGTTCCCCAGAGGAGCACCCGCTGTTCCCGTCCCAACAGGATCTTTTCAGCCGTCAGGCCGCCGGCAGCGAGCCACGGCAGCGCACTTTCATCAGACAGGATCGCGTTCACCCGCTCGGCCTGAGCTGTCTGAGGCGGCATAAAGGCCCACAGTTCTGTGCCGCTTTCAGCGTCGAGAGCGCAGATCAGGCCGTCGTCATTCTGAACATAGAGCACGCCATCAGCCAGAGTCATCGCAGCAGGATAAGGAGCTCCCGGAGTTTTCGTCCGATACAGCGCAGCAAGCCGCTCTGCCTGCTCCTTTTCAAGCCCGGCAGCCTTTGCAAAGCCTCCAGCCTCCGAGGTTAGTTCCTTCAGAGGTCCCATTTCGAACTGTCCGCTGTCGCACGGCGGCGTCAGGATCAGTCGCGAACTCTTGCTCTTCGATGACCAAATATGTCTGCCGCCGCTTTCAGACAGAGCATATTTTTCGACTGAGCCCTCGTCACGGCCGGAAGCACCGCGACGCCGAAACGGGACATACAGGACTGTTTCACCGTTTTCCATTGCGCTGAGAGCACTGCCGCAGACCGACAGCTCTGCCGACACGGCGCGGCTTGAAGGCGGGCGCTCGCGCACGAGCCCCCGCGCGACACCGGCAGACATAAACATAATGATCACAAGGATCAGCAGCCGCCTCATGCTCAAGCTCCCACCGCCACGACCCGCTCCACAGTGACGGATCGTCCGCCGTTTTCGTCCGTGCCGGCAGAATGGGCTTTAACGATCACCCTCCAGGCCGCGAAATCGCTCCTGACAGAAACAGCCGGTCCCGGACGTGTCTGTACGTAACTCTGAGCGAAGGCACGTTCGCCGCCAGGCTTTTCTGTCAGCGACGGCGGCCAGTCCTGAGCGTTTTCAGCCGGCAGTCCGCCGGAAACGCTGTAAAGGCACCACTGGACCTTCACGCTGACAGCGATCCCCGGCGGCGAAGGCGTGCAGACATCTGAAGGAATCGAGATCTCCAGCCGTTCCAGTGTCTCTGAGGCCGCCAGATCGATGGGACGGAACGTCGCATCCTCAGGATTTCCGGGTTTGTTGGTGTACAGCCAGTTTGTGACCTCGGCAAGAACGCTGAGCGCTTCGTTCTGAAGGCGCAGGTGTTCCGCAGCATCATCCGCTTCCGCGCGCAGCTGGTTCCACCATACCAGTTCCAGAGCAAGGAGCGCCCCCAAGGACGCGATGATGACAAGCAGCAGCGCCGTCACGCTGCCCCGTCTTACAGATGGACGTTCCATGCCCGTTCAAGCTC
>JAGAYQ010000170.1 GCA_017940445.1 Pyramidobacter sp.
CCCCACTCGTTGTCGTACCAGGCAAAGACCTTGACCAGGCCGTTCATCACGATCGTCTGATCGGGAGCGAAGATGCTGGAGCGATCGTCGTGCACAAAGTCCATCGACACGCACTCGTCATCGACCACGCCCAGATATTTGCCCATGCTGCCGGCAGCGGCCTTTCTCACAACGTCGTTGACCTCTTCGGCGGTGACTTCCTTCTTGGGCATGAAGGTCAGGTCGACGATCGAAACGTCGGGCGTGGGCACGCGCAGGGCCATGCCGTTCATCTTGCCCTTCAGCGCGGGGATGACCAGCGCGACGGCCTTGGCAGCGCCGGTGGTGGTGGGCACCATCGAGAGCGCGGCGGCGCGGGCGCGGTAACTGCTCTTCTTGTGCGACTTGTCGACAAGGTTCTGATCGCCGGTGTAGGAGTGGATGGTGGTCATCAGGCCCTTCTCGATGCCGATGGCATCATTGAGCACCTTGGCCAGAGGAGCAAGGCAGTTGGTCGTGCACGAAGCGTTGGAGATGATGTTGTCCTTGGCAGGATCATAAGTCTCTTCGTTGACGCCCATGACAAACGTGGCAACGCCGTCGCCCTTGCCGGGAGCCGTGATGACGACCTTCTTGGCGCCGCACGCAAGGTGGACGCCCGCGGCCTCGGCCGTGACGTTCTTGCCCGTGCCCTCGATGACGACATCGACGCCCAGTTCCTTCCAGGGGTATTTGTTGTCCTCGGGCTTGACGACAAGGATCTTCTGTCCGTTGACGATCATGTAGTCGCCCTCGGTCGTCACTGTGCCGTTGAAGCGGCCGTGCACCGAGTCATACTTGAACAGATACGCCGACTGCTCGACAGAAGCGCTGTGGCGGGTGATGGCGACTACCTCGAACAAGCCCTTCTTGTCGTACTCGAACATCGCGCGAAGGACCAGACGGCCGATACGGCCAAAACCGCTGATTGCAACCTTGACTTTGCTCATAGAAAAGACGCCTCCTGAAATTTTATCGCGGCGCGGGGCCGCATTGCTACCCGATATTAATTTAAGCTCAAAAACGCCGCCTGTCAAGTTTTTATGCTCAAATTTTTCATTTTTTTTCGGCAAAAAAAATCAGCCGCAGGGAAAATTTTCCTTGCGGCTGATTTTATATCAATTTCCTGTTGAAAAACCAGCTGTCTCGGCGATCGTTCGCAGCTTGTTCAGGCGGTATTTCACCGTGCTCTTGCTCACCTGCGGACGGAGCAGATCGCCAAGGTCCGAAAGGCTGGCTTCGGGATACTCCAGACGAACATGCGCCAGCGGCGCCAGCTTTTCCGGGATCAGCTCCGGATGATGCTGAATGAGGAACTCGATAAACGCCCGGTGCTCGCGCGACGTGGCGACGCTGCGGCGGATATTGGCGCTGTCGCAGTTGGCCTGCTTGTTGGCAAGGTCGCGGCTGGAACGCATCATCGACTGCTCTTCCAGCGCCGAGGCCACGCTCTCCAGCCCGATAAAGTAGCAGAAGCGCATGATGTGCTGAAGGTCGCGGATCGACAGTTCCCACACGCCGCCGTTCTCACGGTATGAACACGTTATGCCGCTGCCGTCGAGGAGCTCTTTCACGCTCAGGAACACCGTCTTGCTGTGGAAGCGCATCAGGCAGTAATACCCGCGCCGCGGGTTGTAGATGCTGCCCGTGCAGCCGTACACGCCGCGCGCCCACGTCCAGCGGATGAAATCAGCGCGCCGCGAGCGGGCGAGGATCTTCCGGTACAGCTCGACGGGCAGCAGCAGCGATACATGACGGCTGCGCACCCGCAGGATGTCGTTCAGTTCACAGTCTGCGCTCCACGTTACCTTCGGCCACAGACGGCGAAAGCGGCGGAACACCCACAGCCGCGGCAGCGAAAGCACCACCGAGCCGCCCTCGCTGCGAGATTTCATGCAGGCAACGATGCCGGACAGCTCCGACTCAGCGGATACAGAATCGGTGATCGGAGCCGAGAACCACTCGTCCCATCGCTCCGTGCTGATCTTCATTTCTCGTGCCCGCTTTCAAGGCGGCGGTACACGCGCATCAGCGATTCAGCCAGGCGAGCGCTGTGATGCCGGATCACGCCGCTGTCCTGAACGTGCAGCAGCGGCGCTCGGAAGACCTGACACTTCTTCCCGGCCAGAAATTCTTCGTCGGCCCGCGAGAGCATCAGCGGCTCGGCTCCCTGCCGGCTGTACCGTTCGCGCAGCAGCTCCGGGATCATGTCCTCGCTGACGACGACCGCATCCGGAAAGCGCCCCAGCGCCTGCGCCACCCATTTGATGTGGTCAAGCTGCGTCATGCCGCTGGTCTCCCCCGGCTGCGTCATCAGATTGCAGACATAGACGATCGGACAGTGCACGTCTTTCAGCGCCGCTGCAAACGCCGCCACGAGCAGATTGGGGATGACGCTCGTGAACAGGCTGCCCGGCCCAAGGATGACCATATCGGCGTCGCCGAGCACCGCGAACGCTTCCTGAACGGGACGCGCGCCGCGCGGCTCCAGCCGGATGGTGCGGATGTCGCGTCCCCGTTCGGCCACGGCCAGCTCCCCGCGCAGCGTCTCGCCGTCAAACGTTTCCGCCACGAGCGTGACGTTCTCGCTCGTGATCGGCAGCACGCGCCCGCGAATAGCCAGCAGACCGTTGACGAGCTCGACAGCATTTTTAAAGTCGCCGGAGAGCTCCGTCGCCGCCAGCAGGATGAGATTGCCCAGGCTGTGCCCCTTCAGGTCGCCCTGATCAAAGCGGAAGTTCATGAAGGCGCGCAGCTGATCGTCGTTCTCGCTCAGAGCCACCAGGCAGTTGCGAATGTCGCCGGGCGGCAGCATGCCCCAGTCGCGAACGAGGCGCCCGCTGCTGCCGCCTTCGTCGGTAACCGTGACCAGCGCGACGATATTGCGCGTGTAGCCTTTCAGCCCTTTCAGCAGCGAAGAAAGCCCCGTCCCGCCTCCGACTGCCACAAAATGGGGTCCTCCCGCGAGACGGAGCTGAACCGCAGCCGCTGCCGCCTGTTTTTCATTGAGATGCTTGGCGATGAACGTGCGCACGCGGCGGCTGTTGCGGAACAGCAACGCCACCGCGATGCCGCCTGCAATGCAGCCGCCCGTAAAGATCAGGATCACGGCGAGGATCATGACGCTCCGCCCCCGCGCGAATCGCGATCGATGTCACGGTGAAAGACCTGGAGCTCGACGCCCCTCACCGCTGCAAGGCGCTTCCCCAGCCACTCGGCCGCGAAGACCGAGCGGTGATGTCCGCCCGTGCAGCCGATGGCGATATGAAGAAAGTTCTTGCCGCTGAGGTGGTACGCCGGGATGATCGTCTCGAAGAACTCGAGCGACTGATGCAAAAACTTTTCCGTCATACGATCAGTGCAGATATACTTCTGGACCGCTTCGTCAAGACCGGAGAGATTTTTCAGCGACTCCACGTAATACGGATTGACAAGGAACCGCACATCCAGCACAAAATCGGCGTCGAGGGCGACGCCGTACTTGAAGCCGAACGAACTGACCATGACCTGCAGCCCCTCGGGATTCCGGGCCAGCAGCTCCATGATCGCCGCTCTCAGCTGCCCCATCGACAGCGACGACGTGTCGATGATCCGGTCGGCAACGTGGCGGAAGCGCGACAGCTGCTTTTTCTCAAGCGCGATCCCTTCCAGCAGAGAGTTCATGAAGCCCAGCGGGTGACGGCGGCGTGTCAGGCTGAAACGCCTCAGCAGGATCTCGTCAGACGCTTCGAGGAAAATCACCTGAACGTCCGCGCCTTTGCGCTTGAGCTCGTCCACCACCTGAGGCAGGCTGTCCTTGAATTCAGCGTTGCGCACATCGATGACCGCTCCGACGCCGTTTTCCAGCGCCTGGGGATGCTGCGAGAGCATCTCCATCAGCTCAGGGAGCATCCCGGCCGGCAGATTGTCGACGGCAAAAAATCCCAGGTCCTCAAGAAGATGCAAAACGCTGCTCTTGCCGCTGCCTGAAAGGCCTGTGATGATCAGCAGTTTTTTAGGATACATCGCGTTCGCCGCCTCAGTCGTTCTGACGGACGAAGACAGGATGTCCGGCCGCCTTGATGACGCCGGCCACTTCGTTCGCCTGCGCGCGGTCGGCGCCGCCGGCAACGATCACGCGGAAGTACGTTTTGCCGTTCACCTCGGCCTTGCGCACGACAGCGCTGTGCCCCGTCTTCTTCAAAGAAGATACGACAGCGTTTGCCGCGGCCCTCGTCGTATACGAGCCGCACTGCACGACATAGGCACTGGAATCGATCGTCATGCCGCGCACGGCAGGCTTCTTCTCCGCTTCGCGGACAGGCTCCTGCTTTTTCTGTTCAGCACGGGACGCGCTTTTGCTGCTTGCAGGAGGATCTTTCTGAGCCGCAGCGCTTGCGCTCCCCTGAGATGGCCTCTCGGTGACTGAGCGCTTTTCTTCAGCCTGGCGCCCCGCATTGCGGTGGACCGGCTGGGCGATCTGCACGTCGCGAAGCGTCTCCTTTTTCGAGACGGTACCCTCTTCAGCGCTGTCTGCCGCTTTCTCGGCGCGAGGCTCCGCTGCCGCCTTTACTTCTGCCGTTTTGACCTCGGCTGTCTTGCGGACCGAGCGCGGCTGCGCGATGATCGCCGGCTTGGGAAGACTGGGAGACCAGAGGATCCTGATCCCCACGACGACGATCCCCAGGGCGATCACGCCCAGGATGGGAAGCATGAAATCACCAAAAGGAACGGCCGGCTTTTGCTTGAAACGGCTTGTTGATCTGGCCGCCATAAAATATCACCTCATTTGCACCAGGATAACACGACGGGGACAAGTCCAGACCTGCCCCCGCCGAAATCTTTCCTCTTTAAAATACGTTTTTTCGTTAAACGGCTCGGGCTGTTCCGGCAGGTTTGGCGAAAAAAGCATGAGACGGCGTGGCGCCGTTGCTGCGACGCGAAACAAAGCAAAGCTCTACGCCCCGCCGAGGGCATTGCGGTCGCGAAAAACCGAATCAGGACTTCTTTCTCGGACGATGGACCGCTGCAGGGATATCCAGGCCTTTACCGAAGCCCATATCGTCAAAAATACTGCCGACGCCTTCGGAAACGACATCTCCCGGGGTGAGAGG
>JAGAYQ010000171.1 GCA_017940445.1 Pyramidobacter sp.
AGCTGATCGCGAAATAATATGAATTTGAATAAGTGAGGCGGCCGCGGTGTTCAGCTGGAATTTGTGCATACAAGTATAATAGCCTACAGTTACTATATACTCATACGACATTATACCGTATTCTCTGTAACTTCAACAGGGCGCTGAAAAAGTGCGAATACGATATATTTTTTGTACTTTCCCATTTTTACTGCGATTCAGGCTTTTAAAAATTCTAATTAAAGTTTATTGCTCTAAACATAAATTTACTATTCATTCTGAGAATAAATAACGCAAACAGTTTGACTGTTAATGACAGGAAATATATATCACCTGGGATCATCCCTGCACACAATGATGATCTGTGCAAAAAACACGGCCCGCGGCGCCGGAAAAAATTTTTCCGGGCCGCGGGCCGTATTTTGTATTACTGTTTCTGATACTATTTCGCGATTAAAAAGCTCATCGCGAGGCCGCGCCCCTCAAGGACGAGCTTCGCGTCGCAAAAACAGTATGAATAGAAATGCGGAAGCCGCACACAAAAGCCCCGCCGGATTTTTTCCCGGCGGAGCTTTTGCGTCTGTGCGATGCTGATAAGTCTGTTCCGCGCGTCGCTATTTTTTCTTGCTGTCGTCGGCAGCCGTTTCGGCGCCGATGTCCAGCTCGATGACGCCTTCTTCGATGTTCACGCCGCTGTCGCTGACGTCGGCGGCGGGGGCGTCTTCGGCTTCTTCGGGCTTGGCGAGGATGCCGAGGCCCTGGGCAGCTTCGTCGAGGACGGCCTGACGGATCTCGGCCAGCACGTCGGGATTCTTGTCGAGGAACTCGGCGAGGCGGTCCTTGCCCTGGGCGATGGTCTCGCCCTTGTAGGTCAGCCACGAGCCTTTGCGCTTGACGACGTTGGCGTCGATGGCCATGTCGACGATCGACATGGTGAGCGGGATGCCCTTGCCGTAGATGAGCGAGCAGTGCGCGTTGCGGAAGGGCGGCGCCTGCTTGTTCTTGACGACTTTGACGTACAGCTCGTGTCCGATCACGTCGTCGCCCTTGGTGATCTGCTTGCCGCGGCGCACTTCGACGCGCACGGAAGTGTAGAACTTGAGGGCGCGGCCGCCGGTGGTGGTCTCCGTGGGGCCCTTGGAATAGCCGGTGGGGATGGTGGCGCGCAGCTGGTTGATGAAGACGACGACGCAGTTGCTGCGGGCGATGGAGGCGGTGAGACGGCGCAGTCCGTACGACATCAGGCGAGCCTGGAGGCCGACCTGGCTCTCGCCGATGGTGCCGTCGATCTCGGCTTGCGGCGTGAGCGCGGCGACGGAATCGACGACGACGATGTCGACGGCGCTGCTGCGCACGAGGGTCTCGAGGATGTACAGGGCCTGTTCGCCGCTGTCGGGCTGCGACAGATAGAGCTTTTCGACCTGGACGCCGAGGGTGGCGGCCAGACGGGGATCGAGCGCGTGCTCGGCGTCGATGAATGCGGCGACGCCGCCGGCTTTCTGCGCTTCGGCGATGGCGTGCAGGGCCAGAGTGGTCTTACCGCTGCCTTCCGGTCCGAACACTTCGATGATGCGTCCGCGCGGGAAGCCGCCGATGCCCAGCGCCACGTCCACGGGCAGGATGCCGGTGGGGATCACGTCGACTTTCGCGTTGTTCCTCTCGCCCAGGAGCATGATCGAACCGTCGCCGAACTTGGAGCGGATGTCGTCGAGCGCCTGTTCGAGGATGTCTTCGCGGGTCAGCTTTTTGCCTTTCTTTGCTTCAGCCAAAACAAACTCCTCCTCTTTATAAAAAGTGTCGTATTTAGGAAGCGCTGATTAAATCCCGCTGTGCGGTATTTAACCAGCGTTTCCCCTATGATCGTTCGTAAACGGCCAGCGGCGTGTAGTTCGGCCCCGCGGGCGTAAGCGTGCTGCGCATGAACACGGCGCGCTCGGGCGTCCAGCTGGAGCCGGAAAGCGTCCACGGCGGCAGGCGGTCGAGCCGTGCCGTGCGGGGATCGGAAAAACGCGCCAGCGTCAGATGCGGCGAAAAGCGCTTGTCGTCCGGCTCCAGTCCTTCGGCCTGACAGGCGTCTTCGATCAGCGAATTGAGCGCGCGCAGCTGCGGC
>JAGAYQ010000172.1 GCA_017940445.1 Pyramidobacter sp.
ATCATGGATAAGGGAGGTTGTTTTATGAACACAGTGGATATTCAGAACAGTACGGTCATGTGGATCGCGTGTGCAGTGCCTGTCTTTATCGTTGTCATTCAGGCGGTGCTCTTCGCGCGCAAGGCGTGGCAGGACGGGCCGAATCTCGGCGTTTCGAAGGATCTGATGAAGGAAGGCATCAGGTCGAGCGCGATCACGTCCATCGGGCCGTCGATCGTCGTGCTGACAGGTATGCTTTCGCTGCTCGTCACTATGGGCGGGCCGGTGGCATGGATGCGGCTTTCGCTGATCGGGTCGGTCATGTTCGAGTCGATCGCGGCGGGCATCGGCACGGGCGCGGTCGGCGTCGAACTTGGTGCGAACATGCCGCCTCAGGCGTTCACGATGGGGCTCTGGACGATGATCCTCTGCTCGATCGGGTGGGTGCTCTTCGGGACCACCTTTGCCGATAAAATGGAAGTCGTGCAGGAAAAGCTGACGGGCGGCAGCTCGGCAAAGCTCATCGCCCTGTCGAGTGCGGCGGTCATCGGTATTTTCTGCTCCATGACTTCGCAGCATCTCGTCAAGATGAACAAGCAGTGCGTCGCGGCCGTGCTCGGCGCCGCCATCATGTTCGTCGTGCAGATGATGGTCAAAAAACTGCATATCCACTGGCTGCGCGAGTGGGCTCTCACGCTCTCGATGCTGGGCAGCATGATCATCACGGCTCTGCTCCCGGCTTAGGTGTTTTATCATCTGGATAAAGGAGGAACTGTCATGGATAAGCAGGAGTTTTTCGATAAACAGTATATGCCGCAGATGAACAGGATCGGCAAAGTGACGGGGTATCTTGGCGTTGTGCTGAGCTTTCTCCCGGCTGTGGCCCTGGCGGTGTTTTACGGCATCCTGCCGCCGTGGGGTGCTCTGGCTACGGCGTTCGTCTCGGGCGCAGCTGCCTTCGGCGCGCTGTGGTTCGTCGAGCCGATCTCTTATTTCCCTGTCGTGGGAACTGTCGGAACGTACATGGCGTTCCTTTCGGGCAACATTTCCAACATGCGCATCCCGTGCGCTTCAGTGGCTCAGGCTGCGTGCGACGTGAAACCGGGCACGCCTGAGGGCAATGTGATCGCGACGCTCGGCATGGCGACGTCGATCGTTATCAATGTCGCTGTTCTGACCATCGGCGTGATCCTGGGCGAAAAAGCTCTCGAACTGCTGCCGGCGGGCGTCAAGACGGCACTGAGCAGTTATCTGCTTCCGGCGCTCTTCGGGGCGCTGCTGATGCAGTTTGCGATGAGCAAGGTCAGTCTGTCGGTCGTTGTGCTTGTTTTCAGCATCGCTTTCTACGTCGCGCTGAACAAAGGCGTTTTCAACTGGCTTCCCGGCGCGAGAAATTATCTTCCTGTGCTGAGCTGCGTCTTCTTCGCTGTGGCTGTCGGCATGCTCACGTTCAAGAACAAAGACAAGGCTGAAAAATAAATGAGCGCTTCTCTTATGTCTGAGGCCAGGGAGCTTCAGGGGTATCTCACTGATCTGCGGCGTGAGCTTCACAGGGTTCCGGAAATCGGGACGAATACGCCGCGCACGATGAAGATCATCATGCGCGAGCTGGACAAGATCGGGATCAGCTACACGTATTTTGAGGACTGTTCCGGCATTGTGGCAACGATTGGGCACGGGGGCAAGTGCTTCCTGCTGCGGGCCGACTGCGACGCGCTGCCGGTGACCGAAGAGTCGGGCGTTGAGTTCTGCTCAACTGTACCGGGATGCATGCACGCGTGCGGTCATGACCTGCACACGGCCATGCTGATCGGCGCGGCCCGTCTTTTAAAAGCTCACGAAGGGGAGCTGAAGGGCACCGTCAAGCTGATGTTCCAGTCGGGAGAGGAGTCGTTTTCGGGCTCTGTGCCCCTGATTGAACACGGACTTCTTGAGGATCCGCACGTGGACGCTGCTTTTGCGATGCATGTGTGCTCGACGCTCCCGTTCGGCACCATGGCCTACGGCCGCTATGTCCTTTCGGCCGTGTACGGTTTCCGCTTCACGCTGACCGGCAAGGGCTGCCACGGGTCGATGCCTGATCTGGGGATCGATCCGATCAACACCGGCGTCCATATTTACCTTGGCTTGCAGGAGCTGATCGCGCGTGAGGTCTCTCCGCAGGAGGAAGCCGTGCTGACGATCGGCCGTTTTTCGGCTGGCAGCGTGCCGAACGTCGTGCCTGAGAGCGCTGTGCTTGAAGGCACCCTGAGGACGTTCAAGCCGGAAATCACAGAGTATCTGCGCCGCCGGGTGGATGAAGTGGCGCGCGGCATCGCCGCAGCCTACAGGACAAAGCTGGACATCGAGGTCCTGAGCAAAGTTCCGGCGACCATCTGCGACATGGATCTCAACCTTGAGGCCGAAAAGAGCATCAGTGCCGTCGATCCGGACATGAATATCTCGCCGACGTTCCACTCGATGCCCTCCGAAGATTTTGCCTTCGTCTCCGAAAAGGTGCCTTCGGCCTATTTCTACGTAGGCGCCGGTGTGCCAGACACGTCTCTCTGGCGCCCGCAGCACAACTCGAAAGTCCTTTTCAACGAAGATGTGCTGCACCATGGCGCCGCGGCGCATGCCAGCGTAGCCATGGACTGGCTTGCCCGGCATCAATAATATCGTTTCATACTAGTTTTCGTTAAAACGGCTAACGTTCTTATAGCCGTTTTATAGCGCCGTCAGGCGCGTCGAAAACTGCATGAGACGGCGTGGCGCCTGTAAGGCGCCGACTGCCGCGCCTTACAGGCGCGGCCTCGCGATTAGCTTTTTAATCGCGAAATAGTATCACGGACAGCAAAAAGGGGCTGCCGCAGAAGAGGCTTTCTCTTCCTGCGGCAGCCCTTTTTTTGCCTGTGGGGAATATTAAAAAACGTGCAGCGCTTTTGATGACGATTACAGCTTCAGCGAGCCGATGGCGATGCGATCGTGGGTTTGGCTGTCAAACAGGACGATCTTTTCACCGACGACATCAAACTTCACCGGACTGTCGACGGCGTAGTCGACGCTTCCGAAAACGACGGATGACAGCGTCAGCTCCCCGACGGAGATCTTCACGGTCGTTTCCATCCCGCTGGGGAGCGTTGAATACGCAACGCCGTCCAGCGCACCGTTTTCGCTGATCGGGAGGAATTCCGGCCTGATCCCGACGATGACAGACGCGCCGCTCTGCGTGACAGCGCCCGTCCTTGACGTGAAGACGCCCTTTTTCCCAAGAAGATCGAGCGTCAGCGAATCGCCGGCGGCGCTTTCGACACGGGCGGGGATGAAATTCATCGTGGGGTTGCCGACAAATTCGGCGACGAACTGATTTGCCGGCGCGTTGTACACCTCCAGCGGCGGCGCGTACTGCTGAAGGATCCCTTCTTTCATCAGGCAGACCTGAGTAGACAGCGTCATGGCCTCCAGCTGATCGTGAGTCACATAGATGAACGTGCTGCTCGTGTCGGTATGAAGACGCTTCAGCTCGGTGCGCATCTCCTGACGGAGCTTGGCGTCAAGATTCGAGAGCGGTTCGTCCATGAAAAGGACTTTTGGCGAAGGCGCCAGCGTGCGGGCAATGGCAACACGCTGCTGCTGACCGCCGGACAGCTCGGACGGATAGCGCTTTTCAAAGCCCTGGATCTTCAAAAGAGCGAGAAGTTCGTCGACGCGTTCGCGGATCGCCGCAGGTTTCCATTTCAGGTTCTCAAGACCGAAGGAAATATTCTGTTCCACGGTCATGTGCGGCCACAGCGCGTAGTTCTGGAACAGGAAGCCGATGTCGCGCTTCACCGGCGGAAGATTGATCCCTTCCTCCGCATCGAAAACGACCGTATCGCCGATCGTGATCCGCCCTTCTGTCGGCGTTTCCAGACCGGCGATCATGCGCAGAGTCGTCGTCTTGCCGCAGCCGGACGGACCGAGGAGCGTCACAAAGCCGCGGTCGCTGATCTCCAGATTCAGATCTTCGACGGCTGTAAAATTTGAAAAGCGTTTTGTCACGTGTTTTAAACTGATGTGCGGCATGTATTAACCTCCAATTCCCTTGTCCAGAGAAGCTCCCGTCAGCTTGTTCGTCAGCGTATTGATCAGGATGACGATAACGACGATGAGCAGCGTCACGGCGCTTCCATACTGGGAATACCCCGTTTCGTTGAACGAGAAGAGCATCGTTGTCATGCGTGAAGTGGCGCTCTTCACTCTTCTTGTGCCGTTCGCGCGCTATCTGCTGACAACGATGCTCTTCTCGTTCAACGAAACGGGATATTCCCAGTATGGAAGCGCCGTGACGCTGCTCATCGTCGTGATCGTCATCCTGATCAATACGCTGACGAACAAGCTGACGGGAGCTTCTCTGGACAAGGGAATTGGAGGTTAATACATGCCGCACATCAGTTTAA
>JAGAYQ010000173.1 GCA_017940445.1 Pyramidobacter sp.
TCGTCGTTTTTGGAAAGACCGACGAGGCGCGACTGGCCGCCCAGCGCGATGATGTTGTCAGTGTGACCGGAATAGAGCGAAACGATGCGTTCGTAGGCGCAGGCCGGAACTGCGAAAAGTAGTGCGGCAGCGAGTGCGGTCAGGAACGATTTGAAACGGGATGCCATACTGTGTCACCTCTGGATGAGACGTAAGGAATGAATGGTATGTCGTAGAGCGCTTCAAGCACGGCGGCGGAAAGGTCCACGGCACGGCCGCGGGCAATGATCTGCCCTGAACGAAGCGCGATGAACGAATCTGCGCAGGAAAGCGCCGCATTGATGTCGTGAGCAACCACGACGACGGTTTTGCCTTCGCGCGCCAGCTCTTTCATGAGCGTGAAGGCGCGCAGAGCCTGGCACGGGTCCATCGCCGACGTGGGCTCGTCGAGCAGGCAGACGGGCGCGTCCTGGGCGACAGCCATCGCCAGCAGCACGCGCTGGCGTTCGCCGCCGGACAGTTCCGTGACCGGGCGGAAAAGAAGATGTTCGATGCCGAGACGTTCCGCAGCGTTCAGCACGGCACGCTCGTCTTCGGCCGTAGTACGTCCGAGCAAAGGCTGATGGGGGAGACGGCCGAAGCCGATCACGTCATACGCGGTGAACGCGGCTTTGACGTTTGCCTGCTGCGCGACGACGCCGATCAGCCGGCCAAGTTCGCGCCGCGGCGTCTGATTCACTTCGCGGCCGAGCAGCGAAAGACGGCCCGTAAAGGGAAGAAATCCTCCGAGCGCCTTGATCAGCGTGCTCTTGCCGCTGCCGTTGGGACCGATCAGCGCCGTGACCTCGCCCGGCATGATCGTTCCGGAAAGCTCGCGCAGGATCGTCTTTTCGCCATAGCCGGCGGAAAGATCGTGAAATTCAAACGCAGGCTGATTCATTTCCGTTTCACCAGGATCCAGCAGAAAAACGGTCCGCCTGCAAGTGCCGTGATCACGCCTACGGGCAGCTCTCCAAGCCGCTGCGCCGCCCCGTCAGCGCCGGCAAGAAGCAGCGCACCCGTGAGGAAGCAGAAGATCAGCAGCGGACGATGTGACGGCCCGATCAGCGACCGCAGGATGTGCGGCACGACCAGACCGACGAAGCCGATGATGCCGAATCGGCTGACTGCCAGCGCGACCGCGAGCGAACACGCGCTCAGAAGCCGGAAGCGCAGTTTTTTCTCGTCGATGCCGAGCAGCTCTCCCTGCCCCTCGCCGAGCGAAACGGCGTCGAGCGAG
This sequence comes from Pyramidobacter sp., assembly GCA_017940445.1. Classification (GTDB taxonomy): domain Bacteria; phylum Synergistota; class Synergistia; order Synergistales; family Dethiosulfovibrionaceae; genus Pyramidobacter. The sequence goes on from JAGAYQ010000173.1 coordinate 1,259, forward strand.
CGACCGTACAGCCAGGCCGGGATCAAAACGGCGGCGGCGCCGAGCCAGACCGAGATCGCTCCCTGCGGCGACGCGCCCGAGAGACTGCCCATCAGCCACAGCACGATCGCGCCCAGCTTGTCGTCGGCGACGGCTTTCAGCAGCGTGACGCCGGCCGAGAGCACCGCGTTGGCGATCACGCCGGCCAGCACCAGATGAGAAGCGCCGCCGCCCGACCGCCTTGCGATCAGCGAAACGAGCGCCAGCGACAGCAGCGCTCCCGCGAAGGCCATCGGCGTGACGGCGAACGCCGTGAAGAAGAAGCCGATCGCGCCGCCGAACGCTGCGCCTGAGGCGATCCCCAGCGTGTAGGGCTCTGCCAGCTGATTGGCGAGCAGCCCCTGGAGCACGGCGCCCGAGACGGCAAGAAGCCCGCCCGTCCCCATTGCGGCGAAAACGCGCGGCAAACGGACGGCACGCACGACCAGCGCTTCGGGCGATTTCGCCTCAGCTTCGGAAAGAAGGGGGGAGAGCAGATGAAAAACGCGGGAGAGCGGAATATCCCACTCTCCCTGCGCGATCCGCCACAGCATGACCAGAAGCAGGAGCGCGCACAGAACAGCCCCGAGCGCGGCATAGCGCCTGCGCCGGCAGAACAGAAAGCGTTCCAGCCCCTCGGCCGGTGACGGAGGATTCATGATCTTACTTGAGAGCAGCCTTCAGGTGCTCGACGAACGCGGCGGCGATGCCGGCGTCCTCGCCCAGGCCCTTGACCAGCGTATCGACGGCGAAGCCTTCCTTCTTGAGGAGGCTGTACCACGACTCAGGATCGTTCTTGTCGGCCATGTCGTTGTTGGCGTGGTCGCCCGCGACGATCATGAGCGGCGAAAGCAGCGTCTTCTTGTAGCCGGCCTTCTTGAGGGAAACGATCACGTCGTCGATCACAGGCGTGTTCTCGACCGTGCCGATGAAGAAGCGGTTGTCAGCCTTCTTGTTAAGCGCCACCTGAAGCTGGCTGTACATGGCATTGGCGATGTGGTGCGGCGTGCCGTGTCCCATCAGCACGACTGCGGTGTCGGCCGGGACCTTGGCGAAACGCTTGATGAGGATATCGGCCATCTCGTCGCAGCCTTCGACGCTCGACA
>JAGAYQ010000174.1 GCA_017940445.1 Pyramidobacter sp.
CATCTTCTTTTCCACCCGGTCACGGAACTGTCCGGAGGTGAACGCCAGCGCGTGCTGCTGGCGATGGCTGTCGCCCAGGACGCCCCCGTCTGTCTGCTTGACGAGCCTACGTCGGCGATGGACCCGTGCCAGGCTCTGCGTGCCTTCACGCTCATGAAAGAGCTGGCGCGCGAAGGCAGAACCGTCGTCGTGGTTGCTCACGACATCAATGCGGCGCTTTCCTGCGCCGATTCGTTCATCGCGCTTCGTTCAGGGCAGATCCTCGCCCGCGGCCGTGCCGCGGACCTTTCCGCCGCCGTGCTTGAAGAGCTCTACGACACACCATTCATTCCTTACGTCTCATCCAGAGGTGACACAGTATGGCATCCCGTTTCAAATCGTTCCTGACCGCACTCGCTGCCGCGCTGCTTTTCGCAGTTCCGGCCTGCGCCTACGAACGCATCGTTTCGCTCTATTCCGGTCACACTGACAACATCATCGCGCTGGGCGGCCAGTCGCGCCTCGTCGGTCTTTCCAAAAACGACGAGCCCGCGCGCCTGCCCGATCTGCCGCGATTTGCCCCTAAAACTGGCGCCGAAGCGATCCTCGCCGTGCGTCCCGACCTTGTGCTCATCCGCTCGATGATCGAGAAGCAGAACCCGTCGCTGAAAGACGTGCTCGAACGCGCCGGCGTCACCGTGCTGAGCATCGATCCGCCCGCGTGGGAGAACTTCACCGCCTATCTGCGCACGCTCGCGCCGCTGATCGAAGTCGATCCGCAAAAGGCCGTCCTCCAGTTTGTCGACCTCTGCGACGAGATCCGCGAGCAGGCGGCCATTGCCTGGCGCATGAACCGCCCCGCCCCCTCCGTCTTCATCGAAGCGACGGCGAAGGAGCTGCATACCTGCGCCCCCAAGTCGTGGGCAGCGCACATGATCGAGCTGGCCGGCGGCAGCAATGCCGCGAAAAGCGCCGAGCCGCTGCGTCAGGGCAGCGCGATCGCGCCGTGGGGACTGGAACGCGTCATGGGCCTGCTTTCGCAGCATCTTGACGTCTACCTCGTGCAGCACGGGCCGATGAACCGCTCAACGCCCGAAGAGATCGCCGCGCGTCCGTGGAGCGGAGCGCTTGCGAAGACGCGCGTGGCGCAGGTCCCTGAATATCTGCTCAGCCGTCCGTCGCTGCTCGGGCTCAAAGAGGGCGGCGCTATGCTTCTGAAGATCTTCTACGGAGAGTGATGGCCATGAAGTTTATCGTTGCCGGCGTCGGTCCCGGCGATCCCGATCTCGTTACGACAGGAGCGCTGCGCGTCATCCGTGATGCCGGCCTCGTGCTCAGTCCGCACTCGCGCGCCGAACGCGCCAGCGTGGCCGAAGCAGCCGTGCGTGCGCATATCCCTGATCTTGAAACCGCGCCCGTCGTCTTTCCGATGACCAATGACGCTCGCAGGCGCGACGCCGAGCTGAAAGCGCAGCTTGAAGCGCTCCGCCCCCGCTGGGAAAAAGCGGAGACGATCGTCCTGCCGGTGATCGGCGACTCCACGCTCTACGCCACGGGCTTTTATCTGTACGAGCTGTGGAAAGAGCTCGTTCCCGGCCTTGAGCTCGAACTGCTGCCGGGCATCTCGGCGCACTGCCTCGCCGCGGCCAAATCCGGCAATTTCCTTGCCATGGGGACCGAGATCCTCACGATCATCCCCGCGACAGCCGATCAGGACAAGATCGCTTCTGCGCTGGCCGTCGCCGACGCTGCCGCCGTGTACAAGCCCGTCGCCCTGCGCGACTCGCTGCGGAGCGTCGTCGAAAGCGCGGGGCCGTGGGCGCGGCTTCTCCGTATCGACCGCGCCGGCCTGCCTGATCAGAAGATCTACGAAGGAAGCGAAGCGCTCGATCCCGCCGAAGAGTATCTCTCCATCCTGCTGCTCTGGCGGCGCGCATGAACTGGGAGCGGCTTCTGCGCGGCGAGCTGAGCCTGACGGTCGATATCCTTATCGGCTTTGCCGTGGGTGCAGTCGTCATCCGGACGGGCCTTGCCGACCGGCTGCTGCGCCGCCTTCTGCCGCGTTTGAAGCGCTTCGGCATCGGCGCCACGCTCGGTGCGGCGCTTACGGTCAGCGTCGGCTCGTCGAAAGCCGGCGCTGCGGTCGTCGCTTCGGCGCTCGACGCGGGCAAAATCTCGCCCCGCA
>JAGAYQ010000175.1 GCA_017940445.1 Pyramidobacter sp.
CAAGCACCGTCACGCAGCGCACGCTCTCCGGCAGCGCCGTGAGGAAGTGCTCCGCCGAGAACGGACGATACAGATGCACCTGCAAAAAGCCCACCTTCTGTCCATGGCGGCGAAGTTCGTCGACCACTTCCTCAAGGCAGCCGCAGACGGAGCCCATCGCGATGACCACACGCTCGGCCATCGGATCGCCGTAATAGTTGAACAGATGATAGTTGCGGCCGGTCAGGGCATTGATGCGGTCCATATAGGACTGAACGATGTACGGCACTCGGAAGTAGTAGCGGTTGCACGCCTCGCGCGCCTGGAACAGAACGTCGGGGTTCTGCACCGTGCTGCGCTGCACAGGTCGGTCGCTGTTCAGTGAGCGCTTGCGGAACGCCAGCAGCGCCTCGCGGTTGAGCATCGCGCCGAAATCATCGTATGACAGCATCTCGATCTTCTGGATCTCGTGCGACGTGCGGAATCCGTCGAAGAAATGCACGAACGGCACGCTGCCTTCGATGGCCGAAAGATGAGGCACCGCCGCCAGATCGGCGACTTCCTGCACGCTGCCGGAAGCCAGCATGGCAAATCCCGTCTGGCGCACCGCCATCACGTCCGAATGATCGCCGAAGATCGAAAACGCGTGCGTGCCCACCGTGCGGGCGGAAACGTGCAGAACGCCGGGCATCAGCTGGCCGGCAATGCGGTACATCGGCGGGATCATCAGCATCAGTCCCTGCGAAGCCGTGTATGACGTGGCAAGCGCGCCCGATTCGAGCGCTCCGTGCATGGCCGCCGCCGCGCCGAACTCCGCCTGCATCTCCATCAGGTGCACGCGCTGACCGAACAGGTTCTTGCGCCCCCGCGCCGACCACTCATCCACGTGCTCCGCCATCGGCGAACTGGGCGTGATCGGATAGATCGTCGCTACTTCTGTAAAGGCATACGATACGTGCGCCGCCGCCTCGTTGCCGTCGATCGTCATGATCTGTTTTGCCATGTTCAAACTCCCCCTCTTGATACATTCCGGCAGCACGGAGCCCTGGCACAAAGTTCGAGTTACCGCATTGCCAAATTTTCCTTGCTTGAATTATAGCGTAGTTTTCTCAAAAAAGCAGTCAAAAAAGTAAATTCTACTATTTGGAATTGACTGAAAATATATTTTCTCAATGGAAATTACAATTTATATTTTTCAACTCGTCTGATACGAAACATGCACGCTCACAGGGACGCTTTTATGGCCTCTCAAGGGGTATTTTGTAGAATTTTGTTCATTTCGCAATTCCGCTTACCATGCGGTTTTGACAGAGCAGTGACAAAAAAATCGATACCATATTTATCATACAAAGAAAAAAGAACTTGATTATTTCTCTCAAATGTACTAGACTTCAAATCAACACGCGATGTTCATTCCGTTTTTTGGGTCGAAAAGAGTGAAACATTAGTGTACGAAAAAGCGTTATTGCAACAGACGGTAGCAACAAAAAATTCGAAGGGAGTTTTTTGAAAATGGGTGCTTTGAGCAACATTCGCGTTCTGGATCTGACCCGCGTTCTCGCCGGTCCGTACTGCACGATGATGCTTGCCGACATGGGAGCTGAGGTCATCAAGATCGAGATCCCCGGCAAGGGCGACGATACGCGCAACTTCGGACCGTACAAGAACGGCAGCAGCATGTACTATGCCAACGTCAACCGCAACAAGAAGGGCGTTTCGCTCAACATGAAGGTCCCCGAGGGCAAGGCCCTGTTCCTTGAGATGGTCAAGAAGGCCGACATGGTGGTCGAGAACTACCGTCCCGGCGTCATGGACAAGCTTGGCCTGGGCTATGAGGTTCTGAAGGAAGTCAACCCCCGGATCATCTACGGCGCCGTGTCCGGCTTCGGCTGCTACGGCCGCTATCACAAGCGTCCCGGCTATGACATCATCGCTCAGGCCATGGGCGGTCTGATGAGCATCACCGGTCCCCGCGGCGGCGAGCCCTGCCGTGCCGGTGCCGCTCTGGGCGACGTGCTCGGCGGCATGAACCTCACCATCGGTCTGCTGGCGGCCCTCAACGCCCGCAACCTGACCGGCGTGGGCCAGCGCGTCGACGTGTCGCTTGTCGACTCCGTCATCGCCTCGCACGAGACGGGCATCCAGCGCTATCTGTGCGAGCACAAGCTGCCTGAAAGAATGGGCAACCAGTACGCCGCTACCTATCCTTATGACTCGTTCCACGCCAAGGACAAGGACTTCATCATCGGCTGCGGCAACCAGAGCCTGTTCGAGAAGCTCGTCGCTCTCATGAACATGCCCGAGCTGCTTGAAGATCCCCGCTTCTCCACTCAGAACGCCCGCGTCACGGCTGAAAGCCGCGTCGCTCTCGGCGAGATCATCAATAACTGGACAAAGAACTTCAAGGCCGACGAACTGGTTGAGAAGATCCTCGGCGCCGGCGTGCCCGCTGCCCCGATCAACGACCTTCACGACATCACGACCGACCCCGGCTTCGTCGAGGACCGCGAGATGCTCGTCCACCTGCCCCACCCCGTCATCGGCGAGGACATGCAGGTCAACGGCAACCCCGTCAAGCTCATGGGCACGCCCGTCGAGATCACGCGCCATGCGCCGCTTACGCCCGGCGTTGACAACAAGGAAGTCTACGAGGGCATTTTCGGCCTGAGCGACGCTC
>JAGAYQ010000022.1 GCA_017940445.1 Pyramidobacter sp.
GTAACCTTGTCCTGATATGCGAAAAACGGAGGCCGGGAACATTCCCAGTCTCCGTTTTTTGGGCTGCATTTGAGAAGCAGCAGCGCGCTCCGTTGCCGCGGGAAGCCGCGATTTCGGCATTGCAGATTTTCTGCTTTGTTGAAATACCCCTTACGCGTCGGCCTCCCACTTTTTGAAGCCCTCGCCCACCACTTCCGTCACGTCGCCCATGATGACGAAGGCAAACGGATCGACGCTGCGCACGAAGCGTTTCAGCTCCACCGACTGGCGGCGCGTGAGGATGACCATCACCATCTCCGTCGGCAGGCGCAGATAGGCGCCGCGGGCGGAGATCAGCGTGGCCGTGCGGTCGAGCGTGTTCATGATATAGCCGACGATCTTCTCCGACTGCGGACTGATGATCGTCATCTGCGTGCGGCGGTCGAACGACCTGAGCACCCAGTCGATCGTCACGGACTCGACGTACAGGTTGAGGCCGCCCAGCAGCACGCGCTCCAGATCGACGGCGGCAAGCGAGATCAGCAGAACGGCAACGTTGACAAAAAACGAAGCCGAGCCCACGTCGATCCCCCAGCGCTTTTTCGCCACAGCAGCCACAACGTCCATGCCGCCCGACGAGCCGCCCTGACGGAACATGATGCCCATGCCCAGCCCGCCGACGACGCCGCCGAACAGCGCAGCAAGGATGGGACTGCTCATCAGCGGATACGGCACCGACTCAAACAGAGGCAGCGCCAGGAACGTGAGCGCCGTATTGTACAGCGTCCACAGCGCAAAGCGCGGCGAAAGCGCCTTCCAGCCCCAGATCAGCAGCAGCGCGTTGCCGATCGTGATGATCCACACGGGCGGAACGCCCCAGAGGTAACTGGGGATCAGCGCCAGTCCCGTGACGCCCGCGCTGGCAAAGCGGTACGGCTCGATCAGCCCGGCGACGCACAGGCAGACGAGCAGCGTTCCAGCAGTCATGCCCAGAAACGGGACGAACTCGCGCTGTGCAGCTTCGACAACAGCCTCTTTTCCCTTTATGAAGCTCATTACTAAACCTCCGACACAAAAAAGTTTATTTTTTAGGATGCGCGGACATCATAGCACAAAAATTCGATTCTGGTCATTATTTGGATATTTTTTCAAGAAGACTTTTTGCATGATGCCGAAAATATTAACTTGATTCGGGCATCTGGTTTATTATAATGAGAGAACAGGACTTTTTTACAGGGAGGAAAACGCGACATGCCATACGAACAGTTTCTCAAAAATCTGCGTGCCAACCGCTTTGAGGCCAGCTACTTCCCCACTGCGGCCGAGGCGATCGACTACCTGTGCGCGGCCATCCGCGGCAAGACGGTGGGCTTCGGCGACTCGCACACGCTGCTGGCGATGAACGCCGCCGAGCGGCTGCGGGCGCACAACACAGCCGTGTACGATCCGACGCCGCTGTCGGGAGATGCCTTCAAGGAAGCGGCCGACAAAGCGATGACGGCGCAGGTCTTTCTGCTCTCCGTCAACGCGGCTGCCGAGACGGGCGAACTGGTGAACATCGACAGCTCAGGTAACCGCGTGGCCGGCTCGCTGTGGGGGCACGAAAAGGTGTACTTCGTCTTCGGCGCGAACAAGATCGAGCCGACGCTGGAACGCGCCATCTGGCGGGCGCGCAATGTGGCGGCGGTGACGAACGCGTCGCGTTTCGGCTTCCGCACGCCGTGCGCCGCAAAAGGCGACAGGTGCTACAACTGCGCTTCGCCTGACCGCATCTGCAACACGCTGTGCGTGTACATGAAAAAGGAAAAGTCGATGGACATGGAAGCCGTGCTCATCGGCGAAGAACTCGGCTATTGACGGACAGATCAAAAAAGCAGGCCCCTCCCGCGCGGGAAGGGCCTGCTTTTTATACGGATACAAACGATTACTTGACAGCGACGACTTCGATCTCGACCTTGCCGTCCTTGGGCAGCTTGGCGACCTGCACGGCGCTGCGGGCGGGGAAGGGCTCGGCGAAGAACTTGGCGTAGATGCCGTTCATCACGGCAAAATCGTTCATGTCCTTGAGGAAGACGGTGGTCTTGACGACCTTGTCCATCGAGCTGCCGGCTGCTTCAAGGATGGCCTTGATGTTCTTGAGCGACTGCTCCGCCTGCTCTTCGACGGTCTCGGGCAGCACGCCTTCGGGCGTGAGGCCGAGCTGGCCGGACGTGTAGATCATGCTGTCGGTGGCGATGGCCTGCGAATAGGGACCGATGGCGCCGGGAGCGTTTTTGGTGGCGATTGCATTTTTCATGGAACATTCCTCCTGCACTGCGATTTTTTTCGCGGGATCATCCGCGACGTTCTTTGTTTATTATACCATGCGGGCGCAAAGCGGCAAGTTTTGCCGGAAAAGTCGCGCGCGCGGGGCGAAGGTGCTAGAATAGGGGCGCTAAAAATCTGCCAACTGGAGGGATCGGAATGGACCGACTTTTCCGCCGACTTGCCGCCGCTGCGGCCGCGCTGCTGCTGGCCGTGCCCGCCAGCGCGCTGACGGTCGGCACGTTCGACATCGAAGATTTTCACATCGCGGGGACGTCAGGAGTCAGCCGCAAGTCCGCGCCGTATGACCAGCGTGACATGCACGATCTTGCCCGCGCGGTGCGCAAAAGCCGCGCCGATGTGCTGGCTCTTCAGGAAGTGGAAGGCGACGCGACGATGCGCTATTTCGCCGTCACGGCGATGCACGGATGGAAGTACGCCGGCAACGACACCGCGGGCGTTCAGGATCTGTACTTTATGTGGGATCCGAAAAAAGTGACGCTCCAGGGCCGCGTTCAGGCGCTGAAAGCCAATCTTTCGCGAACGCCGGTCGCAGCCCGCTTCGCCGACAGCGCCACGGGCCGGACGTATA
>JAGAYQ010000176.1 GCA_017940445.1 Pyramidobacter sp.
CCTATTCGCTGCGCTGCATGCCGCAGGTGCACGGAGCCAGCCGCGACGCGCTGGCTTACGTGAAAGAGCGGATCGAGACGGAAATGAACTCTGTTACCGACAATCCGCTGATTTTCCCCGATGACGAAGCTGCGCTGTCGGGCGGCAACTTCCACGGACAGCCGATCGCTCTCGCCATGGACTTCTTTGCTATCGCCGTGTCCGAGTACGGCAGCATCTCCGAGCGCCGCTGCGCCCGCATGGTCGATAAAAGCCTGTCGAACGGCCTGCCGCCGTTCATCATCAACGACAGCGGCGTCAACTCCGGCTTTATGATCACTCAGTACACTGCCGCGGCCGTTGCCAGCGAGAACAAGACCCTCGCACATCCCGCCAGCGTCGATTCCATCCCCACCTCGGCCAATCAGGAAGATCACGTCTCGATGGGCTACTGGGCCTCGCTCAAAGGCACGCGCGTGCTGCGCAACGTCGAGCAGATCCTCGGCATTGAGGCGATGGACGCCTGCCAGGGCATCAATTTCTCATTGCCGCTGGCCCTCGGCAAAGGCACGAAGGCGGCATTCGAAGCCTATCGCGAGCAGATCCCGTATCTGGAAAAAGACACGTTCCTCAACCCATTCATGACCAAGTCGATCGCCCTCGTCCGCAGCGGAGCTCTTGTCGACGCTGTCGAACGCGAGATCGGCCCGCTGGATTAAACAATCATAAACAAACCGCGCCTGCTCCGCATGAAAATTGCGGCGCAGGCGCGGTTTTATCGTGATGTGCGCGGCTGCACGATAAACAGCCAAAGCGGTATGACGAATGATGTGAAACAGAGAGGGATGTACAGCAGACCGCTCAAGTCGCCCGCAAGTGAAAGTCCGACGATGTGCGTCAGTGCCGTGCCGCTCACGCTCCAGGGAATAACAGGCGAGATTGCGACTGCAAGGGGGCCAATGGCCGAGGCCAGGAATGCAGGAGGCAGTCCTGATTTCTTCATCTGAGGTACAAACAGCGTCCCGACGAGCGCGCATGTCATCATGATGCTTCCTGTCGCGATCATCACGAACGTGCAGCAGATATGCGCAAGGCGCCTCAACCCTGATGGCGAATTTACGTTTTTCGTCATAAAAGAGAGCAGATCAGCCAGCGCACCGCATGCCTGATAGCTGCCGCCGAATACCATTGCCAGCGTAATCGTGATCAGGATCGAGGCGGTGGACGAAATCCCGCCGCGGTTGAGCATCGCGCGGAGCATCTTGTCAGCCCCGGTGTAACGGTAGCCATCGGTGATCAGCGAGGGGAGCTGAGCAGGGGAAATCGTGCCGGCAGCCAGACCGACGATGAGCGCTGCAACAATGCTGATAAAGAACACCGGCAGCGTCGGGACCCGGAAAATGATCAGGATGAGCATCAGAAGCGGTGGCACGATGCTGAGCAGTCCGGGATGGAAAAGCGCTTTCAGCTCGTCAAATGAATTTCCCTGAACAGGGACGCTGACGTTGAAAAAAAGCCCCAGTGCGGCGTAGGCAGCAAACAAAATCACAAACGGAACGGCAAGCTGGCGAAAAACGATGCGGTTGTACTCTTCGGACGTGCAGCCGGTCACACCGACACAAAGAAAGTTCGCCGCTGACATCGGTGAAAAAGCATTGCCCCAGAACGCTCCGCTGCCCAGACAGCCTGCGATCAGGCAGAGCGGTACACCCATTGCCTGACCGACCCCGAGCAGAGCGATCCCCATTGTGCCGAGTGCAGAAATGCCGGAGCCCATCATCGTGCCAGTGACCGCCATCAGTGCAAACGTCACAGGCAGATACGTCGTCGGCGTAATGATCGCCCTTCCGCAGAGGATCAGCGCCGGCAGTGTCCCGGAGGCGATCCACGACGAGATCAGCGGTCCGATCAGAAGATAGAGCATCAAAACCGAAGGGATCGACGCGGCTGCGGCGAACATTTCTTTCGACAGCTCGCGCCATGACTTGCCTCGTGCCATCCCCAGCACGACAGACGACGCAATTCCCAGCAGCAGCGGTACATAAGGCCGAAGATCGCCGCAAAAGGCTGCCTGTGCTGCAAGCGAAACGATCAGCACGAGAACAGGAACCAGAGCTGACATTTGAACATCAACCTTTCAGAAGCGAGTGAAAAATTAAAAATCGATGCTACTATAGCGCGCGAGCTTCAGCGCGTCAAATATATGCTATTTTATAGCGTGAAAAGCGTGTAGAAAGATCGTAAGATAGTATGTCGCTGTGAGGAGCCGAGTGTCGCTCAGCTTTTTATCGAATGTGAAGGTGGTATCCTAAATACAAAACTGATAAGCAGACACACAAAAACACAGCCGCCGGACCTGAAAAGTCTGACGGCTGTGTTTTGTGTGTGCAGAGAATCACTCGTTGTAGTTTGCGGCCCGGTGCACAGCGACGACGCGGCGGCCGCGGAGGGAGACGTTGAGCTTTTTCTCCAGCTTGCGGGCCAGGCGGACGAACGGCGTGCCAATGAGCAGGTAGATCACCGCGACGATGAAGCCGGTGCCGAAATAGTCGTAGTTGACCGTGGCCAGCTGGCCGTAGGTGCGCGTCAGATCGACGAGAGTGATGATCGAGACGAGCGACGAATCCTTGAGCAGGGCGATGAAGTCGTTTGTCATCGGCAGGAGCGAGACGCGGATCGACTGCGGCAGGATGACATGGCGGAGCGCTTCCCATTTGGTCATGCCAAGCGCCAGCGCGCCTTCCATCTGCGCGCGGGGAACGGCTTCAAGCCCGGCGCGGTAGTTCTCGGACTCGTAGGCCGCGTAGTTCATGCCCAGCGCCAGGGTGCCGGCAACAAACGGCGTAAGGCGGATGCCCACGTTCGGCAGGCCGTAGAAGATGAAAAACAGCTGGATCATCACCGGCGTGCCGCGGATGAACTCTGTGTAGCACAGCGCCAGGGCGCGCAGCGGCAAAGGTCCGAAGAGGCGGCAGACAGCGATGAGGAGCCCGACGAAGAGTGCCAGCGCCATCGAGCAGATCGACACTTCAAGCGTGACGAGGGCGGCCTTGCCGAACGACGGCAAAAAGCCGGCATAGCGCTTGAGGCGCTCGCCCCAGTTGCGCGCGCCGCGCTGGATGTCGGCCCAGTGATCGTACATCACGGGCTTTTCCAGCGCCGGGCGGTGGTCGTTGAAGAAATCGGCCATGACCGGGCTCCAGAGGTTCCAGCGGTCATAGATGCGGCGCAGCGTGCCGTTGTCGCGCAGCTTGACGATCGCTTCGTTGACGGCCTTGAGGAACTCCTCTTCGCCTTTGCGGATCGTCATGGCGTACTCCATGCGGCCGATCGGCTCACCGACAAACTCAAACATCGGGTTGAACTGCGAGTAGTAGATCGACATCGGCGCGTCCATGACGACGGCGTCAAGACGTCCGTTCTGCATGTCCTGATAGGCGGTAGCCTCGTTCTCGTAGCTGCGGATGTCGGTGATGCCGGCTTTGGCCAGTGTTTCGTAGGCATAGGAGCCGCGCAGCGTGCCGATCGTGTGACCGCGGGCGTTTTCAAGGTTGCTCACGCCGGCGGGATTGCCTTTGGGCACGACCATCTGAAGATAGGTGACGTAGTAGGGGATGGAGAAGTTGATCATCTCGGCGCGCTCGGGCGTCACCTCGATGCCGTTGATAGCGATGTCGTACAGTCCGCGCTGCATTCCCGGAATGAGGATGTCCCACACGTTCTGGACGAACTCAGCCTTGAGTCCCAGCTCTGCAGCCAGGGCTTCGGCGATCTCGGTCTCGAAGCCGGTCAGCTTGGACTGATCTTCGGGATCGTAAAGGATGAAAGGCACGCCGCCTTCGGAGTTGCCTCCCCAGCGAAGCACCTTGTCAGGCATAAAGCCGGCATAAGCACAGGAAGCGAAAAGCATCGCCGCGATAAAAGCGGCGCACAATTTCGGCTTGATCTTCATGGAAGTAGTATCAGCCTCGCATTCTAGAAAATGTGTTTCCTGGATCTAAACAGTTCGTTTGGAGCTATCAGTTATGGTAACTCGCCGGACGGAGCGTCGTATCGCGGCCGTGCTTGCCGCCGCGGTTGCCCTGGATGGCCACGGCCAGACGGCGCTCGGTGTAGCGGGCGAGACGGACAAACGGCAGGCCGATCAGGAAGTAGATGATGGCGACCATGATGCCGATGCCAAAGTAGTCATAATACGTGTTTGCCAGCTGACCGTAGGCTTTCGTCAGGTCGATCAGCGTGATCATCGAAACGAGCGACGAGTCCTTGAGCAGCGAGATGAAATCGTTCGTCACCGGCGGCAGCGAAACGCGCACGGCCTGAGGAATGACGACGTAGCGAAGGGCCTCGCGCTTGGTCATGCCGAGCGCGAGAGCGCCTTCCATCTGCGCGCGGGGAACGGCCATCAGTCCGGCGCGATAGTTCTCGGCCTCATAGGCTGCGTAGTTGATGCCGAGGCCGATGACGCCGGCCCAGAAGGGCGTGAGCTTCAGTCCGATATTGGGCAGACCGTAGAAGATGAAAAAGAGCTGGATCAGCACGGGCGTGCCGCGGACCACTTCGATGTAGCCGGTGGCGATGCGCGACAGGAACTTGGGCGCAAACAGCCGGGTCACGGCGAGGATCAGACCGAGGGCGATCGCCAGAGCCATGGCGCAGACCGAGACCTTCAGCGTGACGATCGACGCTTTGCCGAACGTGGGCAGGAAGCTCACGTAGCGGTCGAAACGCTGCTTCCAGGTCAGCCCTTTGCGCTGATATTCGGCCCAGGCGTTGAAGCGGTCGGGACCGAACTTGGCGGGCGTTTCGTCGTGGAAGAACTCGGCCATCACGGGCGTCCACACGTTCCAGCGGTCATAAATGCCGCGGAGCGTGCCATCGTCGCGGATGGAAACGAGCGCTTTGTTGAGCTTGTCGAGCAGCTCCGAATTGCCCTTGCGCACCGGGATGCCGTACAGGATCTCGCCGATCGGCTTGCCGACGAACTCAAGATCGGTGTTGAAGCCGGCGTAGAAGATCGCGATCGGGGAATCCATCAGCACCGCGTCGAGACGGTCGTGCGCCATATCCTGATAGGCGTTGATCTCGTTGTCGTAGGTGCGGATCTCGTCCACGCCCGCTTCGACAAGCTGGAAAAACGCGTAGGACTGCTTCAGCGTGCCGACACGCTTGCCGACGCAGTCTTCAAGCGAGTTGATCTTGGCGGGATTGCCCTTCTGGACGACGAGCTGCAAAAACGTCTTATAGTAGGGAAGAGAAAAATCGACTTCTTCCTGGTGCTCGGGCGTGATCTCCAGACCCGAAAGGGCGATGTCGTACAGTCCCAGGTTGAGCCCCGGAATGAGGTTGTCCCAGCCGTTGTGGACGAACTGCGGCGTCATTCCCATCCTTTCGGCCAGCGCGTTCACGATGTCGATCTCAAAACCGATCATGTGCTTGTTTTCGCTGTCCGGCTCCATGAACATGTAGGGGACATTGCCCTCGGAGTCGCCGCCCCATTTGAGGACAGGCTTGTCTTCGGCCGACGCGGAAAAAGCGCAGACAAACAGCGCGATGATCGCGCAGAGAAGAAGACGAACCCGTTTCATCAGGCGATCACTCCGTTGAGGTGACGAAGGAAGTTCTTGGTCCGTTCATCCTTCGGCTGAGTGAAGAGCACGTCGCCGTCTTCCTTCTCGACGATCTCGCCGCCGTGCATGAAGACGATGTAGTCCGACGCGTCGCGGGCAAACTTCATCTGGTGAGTGACGATCACCTGCGTCATGCCTTCCTGATCGAGGTTCTTCATGACCTGGAGCACTTCGCCGACCAGCTCGGGGTCGAGCGCGCTCGTCGGCTCATCGTAGAGCATGACCTTGGGATTCATGGCCAGAGCACGGGCGATTGCAGCGCGCTGCGTCTGCCCGCCGGACATCGTGGCGGGATATTTGTCGGCAAAGTCCGCAAGACCGACTTTTGCAAGCAGCTCGATCCCCGTCTTCTTGGCGACGTCCTCTTTGACGTGCTTGACGACCATGGGAGCGAGCATGATGTTTTCAAGAACTGTTTTGTGGGGGAAGAGGTTGAAGCTCTGAAACACCATCCCGACTTCCTGGCGCATCTTGTGACACGCTTCGAGGAATTTCTTGTCGAAATCGCGGTCCTGCTCCTCGTCCTCAACAGAACGGCTGACCGTTACGCCGGCGATCGTGATCGTGCCGGAATCGATGTACTCAAGACAGTTGAGACAACGCAGAAATGTGGATTTTCCACAGCCCGAGGGACCGATGATGGAAACGAGATCCCCTTCTTCGATATTGATGGAAACGCCCTTCAGGACAGGAGCCCCATCTTCGTAACTTTTGCGCAGGTCTTTCACCTGGATCAACGGTACAGCCGCATTGTTCAATTTACGTCTCATCCTCCTGTTACAGGACCGGCGTGACGCTCGTGCCGTTCCTATAGCTTGTGCCGGGAAGTTCCCACAGGGCCCGGCATTGTTGGCAAAAATTTTCGCCCCTTTGTTTTCCTGCCGCAGGACGATCATGCTCATCCGCGGAGGAGTCTCCCGCTTATAGCAGGGTTAAGGTCAATTATAGGGATAAATTTCCCTTTGACAAGACCTGAATTTCCCGCGCGGCAAAATTTGCCCTGAATATCAGGCGTGAAATTCTGAAGAAAAGCAGTTTAACGCCCGTGATCTGTATGACGAACGACGATTTACGCAAAAAAAGATTGCGCAGGTGAACGCAATCCCGTGGAATATGATAGAATCAACTTGATCGAAGGAACGAAACAGTATTTTTTAGTACGGCGCCTTTGAGCGCCCGATAACGATTGGGAAGGAGAAAGTACGATGTTCAACCGCGTTTTCAGAAAAAGCGCTGCTGTCCTGGCCTTGCTGCTGGCTGTGAGCGGAGGCGCCCTTGCGAAAGAGAAGGTCATCCTTGATACCGACATGGTGGAGAGCTTTGACGACGGCATGGCGATGCTCATGCTGGCAAAGTCGGATGAGATCGAACTGCTCGGCGTCACCATCACATTCGGCAACACATGGGTGAGTGAAGGCATCGCCTATGCTTTGCGCCAGCTGGAAGCCGTCAAAATGGAGTGGAAGATCCCTGTGCTGAAGGGCATCGACCAGACGACGCGCGCGGGGCGTCAGATCGCTCTGCAGCATGAGATCAAAACGTTCGGTTCCGGATTTGACGGATACTGGGGAGCCTTTTCGAAAACCGATCCCGGCGACTGGCGCAGCGTGTATCAAAAAGCCTACGGCCGCGAGCCCAAATGCGCTCCCATGGATGGACACGCCGTCAACTTTATTATCGAGTCCGTGCGCCGCAACCCCGGCGAGGTGACGATCGTCGAGATCGGCGCGCCCTGCAACCTCGCTGCAGCGCTGCGTATGGCGCCCGATATTGCGCCTCTGGTCAAGCGCGTGATCTACATGGGAGGCACCTTCTTCGTCCCCGGTAACACGACACCGCGCGCTGAGTTCAACTGGTGGTGCGATCCCGAAGCTGCCCGCACCTGTGTGCGCGCTCCTTTCAAAGAGCAGATCATCATCCCGCTCGACGCCTGCAACCATATGCCCTACGACGCCCCCAAACTGGCAGAGCTGATCGGCCTGACGAAGAACGAGATCATCCACTCGATGCTCCAGGCCAAGTATGATTATGTCTACGGCTCCGGCAAGGCGCTTTTTGATCTGTTCATGTGGGATCTTATCGCCGCGGCGGTGTGCATCGACAATTCGCTCATCACCGAAAGCGTGACGGCGCACGTCGATGTCGACACGTCCTTCGGCCCCGGCTACGGTTCTCCCAGTGCCTTCATCACCGGCGTGCCTCCCGCGGGCACCCAGAAGGCAAAGATCGTCACCAACGTTGATACAGCCCGTATCTGGAAGATGATCGACAGCCTCTGCGCTTCACTGTAGGATTCCGGTACAAGAGCAAACGGCCTCGTGACGTGATTGCGAGGCCGTTTTTGCATGAATCGATTACGGAGGGTACTTCATGAGCAAGAATTCGTTTGCGGACCTTTATCCGTCCGCGTGGAAAGGCACAGCAGACCGCAGCGCAGTCATGGCGTTTGCGAAGGACTACCGGGAATTTGTCAGCCGCTGCAAAACGGAACGGGAGACGGCTGCCGAGACGGTGCGCGCCGCCAGAGAAGCGGGCTTTCGCGACCTTGACGAGCTGTGCGCGGCTGGTGCGGCGCTGAAGGCAGGCGATAAGGTTTATGTGATGCGTCAGAATAAAGCGGCCGCGTTCTTCGTCATTGGCGAGCGTCCGCTGACGGACGGGCTGCGCCTGATCTGCTCCCATGCCGACGCCCCGCGCCTCGACCTGCGTCCCAATCCGCTGTACGAGAAAGACGGCATGGCGCTGATGAAGACGCATTATTACGGCGGTATCAAAAAATACCAGTGGACGGCCGTCCCTCTGGCGCTCCACGGCGTTGCCGTGAAAAAAGGCGGCGAGCGTGTCAGCGTCGTCATCGGTGAGGACGCGAACGATCCTGTGCTCTACATCAGCGATCTTCCTGCGCACCTGGCGGCCGACCAGTATAAGAAGAAGCTGGCCGACGGCATTGCCGGCGAAGAGCTGAACCTGATCGTTGGCTCGATCCCGCTCGACGGGGATAAGGCCGAGGGCGTGAAAGCGGCGATCCTGGGGCTGCTGAAAGAGAAATACTGCATCGACGAAAAGGACTTTGCCAGCGCAGAGTTCGAGATCGTGCCTGCCGGCGGCGCCCGCGACGCGGGGCTCGACGCTTCGCTGATCGCGAGCTACGCGCATGATGACCGTATCTGCGTCTATCCGGCGTTCCGCTCGCTGCTGGAGACGGAGCGCCCCGCCTTCACCTCGGGCGTGCTGTTTGTCGACAAGGAAGAAGTCGGCAGTCAGGGAAATTCGGGCATGAACTCGCACCTGATGGAGAACATCGTCTCGCGGCTTGTTCGTCTGAGCGGCGGCGACCTGTTCGACCGCGACGCAGCGCTTGAAAACAGCGTGCTGCTTTCTGCCGACGTGTGCGTGGGGTACGATCCTAATTTCCCCTCAGCGTTCGAGCCGAACAACACCGCCCGGCTCGGCAGCGGCCCCGTGCTGATGAAATACGCCGGCGCCCGCGGCAAATCGGGAGCGAACGACGCCAGCGCGGAGCTGATGGCCTTTGTCCGCGACATCTTTGATGAAGCAGGCGTGAGCTGGCAGATCGGCGGCATGGGGCGCATCGACCTCGGCGGCGGCGGAACGATCGCTCCGTTTGCGGCCAAGTACGGGATGCAGGTGCTCGACTGCGGAGTGGCGCTGCTTTCGATGCACGCGCCCTGCGAGCTTGCCAGCAAGGCCGACATTTACGAAACGTACCGCGGCTATAAAGCGTTTTTGAACAGCGCGGCCGAGATGAAAAAATATCTTGGCTGAGCACAAAAAATCGAAGAGGACTTCGCATTGCGGAGCCCTCTTTATTTATTTTAGGCTGTAAATATGGTATGATAAGCGCGTGTCAGAAGAACAAATGCGGCCTTGGGCGGAAGGGGAGGCGCGACAGACTGTGAAAAAAAGCTGTTTTCTGATCGCTGCGATCGTTGCGGCCGCTGTTGCGTTTACGGCGCCGGCTGCCGACAAAAGAGGGCAGTACGTTGGCATCGGTGCGGGAAGAACTGTGACCGTGCGCTGTCTCGATCACCTTGCGCCGTACCTCTTCACTGCGCCCGACGGCCGCCTAGATGGTGTGTACGTTGAACTGCTGGAAGCGATCGCGAGGGGCTCGCAGCTGCGGTTTCTTGTTGAGCGTCCCGGCGGGAGCGGCGATACGCCTCCAGATCTGGTCATCGGTTCGACATTCCCTGTCGAATCCGGACAGGACCTTTACGGCTATCTGCCGGTGCGCAACTTTGACCCCGACGATCCGCGCATGGCCCGTTCCGTGACGCGGATGCTCGACAGCGTCGTCGAGGATCAGCAGGATGCGCTGTGCTTTGCATTTCCGTTCCTCTGGGAGTCATCGTCGCTGTTCATTCCGCAGGGACAGCCCGACCGGCTTGAGGAACTGCGCGGCAAGCGCATCTGCGTTGTCCAGGATGCGCCTGAGGAGCGCTTTCTGCGCAAGATGGGCTTTGACGAGGAGATCTTCCGCACGGCGAGCGTGTCGGAAGGGATGCGGACGCTCAGCCTGCGCATCTGCGACGCTTTCGTGTGCGAGACGTTCCAGGGCGCGTATGAGATGAGCAAAGTGCGCCGGTACCGCTACACCATCCGGCAGCGCTCGCTGCCGCTCCAGTCGTATGACCGGGCCATCGTCGTGCTGCGGGGCAATATGGAACTTGCCGTCAAGATCGGACACGCGCTGCGCGAGATCAAGCAGAGCGGACGCTACACGCAGATCCTCGATCACTGGCTGAACGACGCCGAAGAGTACGTCTTTTCGCCGCAGTTCATCATGCGGGCGGCCTGCGCTGCCGTGCTCCTGATCGTCATCATGATCGCCTGGAACCACGCGCTGGCCCGCAAGATCCGCGTCACGATCGGCGAACGGGAGCGCATCTTCGACTTCTTGCGCGAAGGCATCCTCGCCGTCGACGCACACGGACGCATCACGATGCTCAACAGCATGGCGCGCCAGCTTCTCGACCTTTCGAACGACGCCTTCGGCACCAATGCCGACGACCTGATCCCCGGGCTCGACATCGCGGCGGTGATCCGCACCGGACAGCCCGTGTACGATGCCGAGCAGAACCTGCGCGGCGCTCTGCTGTCGTGCAGCAAGGCGCCCGTTGTCGTCGATCAGCGCGTCCTCGGCGCCGTCGTCACCCTTCGCGACCTCAGCGAGGTGCAGGCGATGGCCGAGGAGATGACGGGCGTGAAGATGTACGTCGAGTCGCTTCGCATCCACAATCACGAATTCATGAACACGCTTCAGGCAATTTCCGGACTCGTCCAGCTTGGCCAGTACGACCGTGCTGTGGAGTTCATCGCGGCTGAGACCGGTTCGTCACAGACGGCTCAGACGTTCATGACCGAGAGGATCAAGAACGCTGCCGTGTGCGGCATCGTCATGGGCAAGGCCGGACTGTGCCGCGAACAGCATATCAAATTCGAACTCGATCCTGAGAGCTTCTGCGCCGATCACAGTGCCGAGATCGCCGACCGGTCGCTCGTCATCATCGTCGGCAATCTGCTCCAGAATGCCATCGAGGCGATGATGGAAAAGGGCGTGACGCAGGGGGCCCTGATCACGCTGGCGATGTTCGACGAGTCGGGACGGATCTTCATCCTCGTGCGCGACAACGCCGGCACGATGAACGCCGAAACGGCGGAACACATTTTCGACAAGGGGTTCAGCACCAAAGGACGCCCTTCCGGCTACGGCCTTTACAGTGTCAGTTCCATCGTCGATTCGCTTGGAGGCGACATCGACGTCGATTTTGTGCCGGGCGAATTCACGGAGTTCACCGTGACGATCCCCATCCCGGCCAGAAAAGAAAAAGAGGAGGCTCCGTCTCATGCCAGAACCGATTGACGTGCTCATCGTGGAAGACGACCCGATGGTCGCCGCAGTGCACCGGCAGTTCATCGCCGAGATCCCCGGTTTCGTAGTCGCCGGTGTCGTTTCGAGCGGACGCGATGCGCTCGAGTTTCTGGAGAAGCATCAGGTGCGGCTCGTCATTCTCGATATCTTCCTCCCCGGTATGGACGGCGTCGCGACGCTGCAAAAGATCCGCGAGACGAACAGCACTGTCGGCGTGATCGTCGTGTCGGCTTCGCGCGACACGAACACGGTGAATGCCGTGCTCAAAGCAGGTGCGTTCGATTACATCATCAAGCCGTTTGTGTTCGAGCGTATCCAGACATCGCTGCGCGCTTTTGAGCAGCTTGAGACAAGGCTGAACAAGGGAGCGGCCCAGATCGACCAGCAGGAGCTGGACCAGCTGCTCCAGAAGCAGCAGAACGAACTGACGTCTGACGAGAACCTGCCCAAGGGGCTCAACCCGCAGATGCTCGAACAGGTGATCGCGCTCCTGGAGGCGTCTCCCGCGCCGATGTCGGCGATCGAGACAGCTCAGCTGCTGAACGTCTCGCGCATCACCGCGCGGCGCTATCTTGAATTCCTTGTCTCTCAGCGAAAAGCGGCTCTTGAGCTGGAATATCAGAAAGTCGGCCGCCCGACCAACCGCTACCATCTTGTGCGGTGACCTCATTTTCTTTTGTTGTGCTCCCCTGTAATAAAAATTGCCCGCTTCCGATTGTTTCGGAGGCGGGCAATAATTTTTATGCAATGTCCCCGTATTTTTAGAATTAGAGATATAAGTCAGTTCATTCTCGAAACTGATGTCAACTTTAGACGGCTAAGAAAAATTTTAAGAACAGAACCTTGAAAAATATCGAACGCGAACTTAAAATCCTGAGAACGCGCAAATTTCAGCGCGGCAATAAAAATTTTTCCGGCACGGAGCCGGAGAAGGAGGAAAAAGGAAATGAAGTCGAAGTTTCGCAGTTTTGTTGTTGCTCTTGCAATGGTGAGCCTGTCGATTACCGGCGCCGCGTATGCGCGCGCGCTTCGCCTGGCCCACGTCGTCAACGAGCAAGATTCGTTCCATGTCGCGGCTTTGAAGCTCAAAGAAGTCGTCGAAGCAGAAAGCAACGGTGAACTCAGCATTACCATTTTCCCGAACGCGAAGCTCGGCGATGAGCGCACGCTTCTGGAGAACATCCGCATGGGCGTGGTGGACCTGGCCATCGTTACCGGCGGTCCGATCATCAACTTCATGCCGGAATTCGGCGTCTTTGATCTGCCCTTCCTGTTCCGTGACGAGGAACACGCCTATAAGGTCCTTGACGGCAAGGTGGGACAGGATATGCTGGCCCGGATGGACAAAGCCGGCTGGGTGGGGCTTGCCTATGGTGAGCGCGGCTTCCGTGATCTGACGAACAGCAAGCGCGAGGTGGCCCGCCCTGATGACATGAAGGGCCTCAAGATCCGTCTGATGGAGAACCCCGTGTATGTTGAGACGTTCCGCGCGCTGGGCGCCAATGCCGTGCCGATGGCCTGGACCGAGACGCTGACGGCGCTTCAGCAGGGCACGATCGACGGACAGGAAAACCCGCTCAACGTCATCGTCGCGTTCAAGCTCTACGACAGCCAGAAGTTCCTCACGCTGACGCACCACACCTATTCGCCCAACGTCATCATGATGAGCAAGCGCTGCTGGAATTCGCTCAAGCCCGAGCAGCAGGCGCTTGTGAAGAAGGCCGCGCTGGCCGGTGCGCAGGCGAACCGCGATATCGACAATCAGAAGGCAGCCGAGTGGCTCGAGTTCCTCAAGGCTCAGGGCATGACTGTCACGCAGTCAGACGGCGAGGCCTTCCGCGAGGCGGTCAAGCCGATCTACGACAAGTATGCGGCTCAGTTCGGAGCAGACCTGGTCAAGGCGATCCAGGAGACCAAATAAGTTTGTCTCATGGCTGAAGAAAATATGAAACACTGCGGAGACAAGGGGCGGTATTCGCCTCTTGTCTCTTTCAGCAGGGGCGTCAATTCGCTGTGCGAAGTGGTCCTGTTCGTGCTGATGCTGGCGATGATCGCGACGACGACGGCGCAGGTGCTGTGCCGTATGTTTACGCAGGCATTGACATGGTCTGAGGAGCTGACGCGGTTCCTGCTGGTGACGGTGTCGCTGATAGGGGCGGCTGTTGCCTTCTATCGCGGCAGCCATATCGCCGTGACGTTTCTGGTGGAAAAACTGCCGGGCGTGCTGCGTACGGCGCTGTTTCTGGTGATGCAGGCGGCCGGCGTCGGCTTTTTCGCTATCCTGGCCCGGTACGGCTGGGTGCTGATGGAACAGGAAGCCTCGCAGATGACTCCGGCGCTCGGCTTGTCGATGAAGCTGCTTTACGGGCAGTTCCCTGTTTTTTCTGCGGTCGTCGTCCTGCATCTGCTTGCGGGGATCGAGCTCTTTCTGAGAGGAGGCCGGGATTAGCATGGGCCTTTTGCTTGGATTGTCGTTTTTGATCCTTGTTTTTCTGGGGATGCCGATCGGCCTGTCCATTGGCGTGTCGAGCCTGGTCTTTTTATTTGCGGCCGATCTGCCGTTTGAGATGCTGCCGCAGATGATGTTCACCGGCAGCAGTTCATTCGTGCTCGTAGCCGTGCCGTATTTCATCCTTGCCGGCGATATCCTTGCCAAGGGCGGTATCTCCGAGCGCATCGTCGCGTTCGCCGAGAGCTCGGTCGGACGCCTGCGCGGCGGTCTGTCGATCGTCTCGGTCATCGCCTCGATGTTCATCGCGGCTGTGTCCGGTTCCGGCGCGGCGACGACGGCGGCGGTCGGTTCGGCTTTGCTGCCGCAGCTTGAGAAAAAAGGGTACGATATCGACTTCTCGGCTGCTCTGATCGCTGCCGCGGGCACGATCGGCGTGGTCATCCCGCCCAGCGTGCCGATGGTGCTGTTTGCCACGATCGCCGGCGAATCGGTCGCCAAGCTGTTCATGGCTGGCTTTGTGCCCGGCATCATCATGGGCGGCGCTCTGATCGTCATCGCCCTGCGCGTAGCCCACAAGCGCGGCTATCCTGCTGCTGATCCCGTGGACAAGACGGAAAAGCGCCGCCGCCTGGTCAGTGCCCTGTGGGGTCTGCTGACGCCGCTCATCATCCTCGGCGGCATCTTCTCAGGGCTCTTCACGCCGTCTGAGGCCGCGGCCATTGCCGTGGATTATTCGCTGATCGTGGCGTTTGTGATCTATCGTTCGCTGACGTGGAAAAAGTTTTATCAGCTCGTCGTCGGCGCGGGCGTCACCTCGGCGCTGATCATGTTCATCATCGCCACGTCCACGCTGTTCGGCTGGGAGCTGGCGTTCTGCCAGGCGCCCGAGCAGGTCGCGGAAGTGATGCTGCGCGCAGCCGGCGGCCGTCCGGCGATGATCTACCTGATGATCATGGTGATCATCCTGATTGCCGGCATGTTTATGGAGACGTCATCAGCTCTTATCGTGCTGACGCCCATCTTCATTCCCACGATCATGAACATCGGCGGCAACATGGTTCACTTCGGCCTGCTCGTGACCATCGGTCTGGCTATCGGCATGGCGACGCCGCCCGTGGCGATCGACCTCTACGTCGCCAGCGCCATCACCGGTCTGCCCATGGAGCGGCTGACGAAGCCGATCATCCCGATGGTCCTCGTGCTTGCGGCGGTGCTCCTTGTGCTCACGTACGTGCCGTCGCTGACGACCTTCCTGCCCGCGCTTATGGGCATGAAATAATCATAAGGAGATGTTACGATGAACAGCGATCATATCAAGAAAGGCTATCAGCGCGCCCCGCACCGCGCCATGCTCAAGGCATCCGGCTACACGGACTGGGAGATGGAACGCCCGTTCGTGGCCGTCGTCAATGCCTATAACTCGATCATCCCCGGACATGTGCATCTCAAGCGCATCACCGAAGCGGTCAAAGCCGGGATCTATGCGTTTGGCGGCGTGCCGTTCGAATTCCCGGTCATCGGCGTCTGCGACGGTATCGCCATGAATCACGAGGGCATGCACTTTTCGCTGCCCAGCCGCGAGATCATCCGCGACAGCGTCGAAGCGATGATCAAGGGGCACGCGCTCGACGCCGTCGTCATGATCCCCAACTGTGACAAGATCGTGCCCGGCATGGCGATGGCGCTGGCCGACCTCAACATCCCCGGCCTGATCGTCAGCGGCGGCCCGATGCTGGCCGGCCGCACACACGGCAAGACCAGCGACATCAATACCATCTTCGAAGCCTGCGGTGCGTACGCCGCCGGCAGGATCGACGACGAAGAGCTGCGCTACGTCGAAGACACCTCGTGTCCCACCTGCGGCAGCTGCTCTGGCATGTTCACCGCCAACACGATGAACTGCATGATGGAAGCCCTCGGCATCGCTTTGCCCGGCAACGGCACGATCCCTGCGGTATATTCCGCCCGCGACCGACTTGCCAAAAACGCCGGCCGTCAGGTGATGTGGATGATCGAGCACAACGTGCGGCCGCGCGACATCCTTAACGAAAAAGCGTTTGAAAACGCCGTCGCTGTTGACATGGCTCTGGGCGGATCGACCAACACCACGCTGCACTTGCCGGCCATCGCCCGCTGCGCCGGCGTGAAGCTGACGCTAGAGAAAATGGACGAGATCAGCCGCAACACGCCTCACCTGTGCAGCATGAGCCCCGGCGGGCTGTATCACTGCGAAGACCTTGGCGAAGCCGGCGGCATCCCCGCCGTGATGAAGGAACTGCTCGATGCAGGCAAGCTGCACGGCGACTGCATCACCTGCACCGGCGAGACCGTCGCTGAAAAGCTGAAGAACGCCCGCGTGACCAACGCCGAAGTGATCCGCCCGCTTGAGGATCCCGTCGACCCCGAGGGCGGCATTGCCGTGCTCAAGGGCAACCTTGCACCGCTGGGCTCTGTCGTCAAGCAGACAGCCGTTCTGCCTGAGATGATGAAGCACACCGGCCCTGCGCGCGTGTTCAACAGCGAAGACGAAGCCAGCAAAGCCATTTACGGCCGCCAGATCAAGGACGGCGACGTCATCGTCATCCGTTACGAGGGGCCCAAGGGCGGTCCCGGCATGAGAGAGATGCTTTCGCCCACTTCGGCCGTCGTCGGCATGGGGCAGGGCAGCACCGTCGCCCTTATCACCGATGGCCGCTTCTCGGGCGCGAGCCGCGGCGCTTCGATCGGACACATCTCGCCCGAAGCCGCTTCCGGAGGCCCCATTGCGCTGGTGGAGGAGGGCGACCTGATCGAGATCGACATCCCAGCGCGAAAACTGGAACTGAAAGTCAGCGACGAAGAGCTGGCCCGCCGTCGTGCAGCTTGGAAGTGTCCCGAGCTGAAGTGCGACTCGCCGTTTTTGCAGCATTACCGCGCATTCGTCACCAGCGGCGTGGAAGGCGCGATGCTGAAGCGCGACGACGACGAGTAACGCTGTCTTTTGCCTGACTGATAAAGTCAAAAAGGCGGTCCATCGTGAACGAACGTGATGGGCCGCCTTTTTTGCGACGTGTTATATTCGCGGCCGGTACTTATAAATATCCCCGTGAGCTGGCAGCACGCCTTGGTTATAATACGGCTAAAAATGGTTACAGGACTGTGGGGAAGTGGGGCGGCGATGTGTGAACGTCGATTCTGAAAACAGGCAATCCCAAGCGTCAAGTACCTAATGCTGGAGTGGATTCGTGATGTTTGGTCCTGAATGTGAATATCCCCGTGTGGTGCCGTCGTTTTCGGGCGTTTTCGCTACCGATATTTTGCGGCTTGCGCCATGAGCTGCTCCTGACGTATAATAAAGCGATTGGGGCGCAGGTATTCTCGCGCCGCTCGGTTATCAATGCACACGAGAATCAAAAAATCACGTTCGGAGGTTTTTTCATGCTAAAGGCAATTTCTGTTGCGGAGAACATCTGGTGGGTGGGCGTCAACGACCGCAA
>JAGAYQ010000177.1 GCA_017940445.1 Pyramidobacter sp.
CGATAGAACACGACGGGCAGCCAGCTTCTGTTCCGGATGCAGCGCCCGGGCCTGGGCCTGCCGTCACGGGCGCCAAAGACGGCGAAGCGGCTGAGGGGCCGCAGGCGGGGCCTGAGACTGCGGGCGCTGCCAGGCTGTCGCTTGACGTGCAGCTGACGCCGGTGGTCAATTACGCGCAGCAGCAGAACGGACTGCCGCTGATCCGCCGCATCGCGGTGCGCAGCCTGAGCGATGAGGAGCTGCTGAACGTGGAGCTGCGCGTCAGCTCGCCCGACGGTTTCGTTCAGCCGGAGCGTTTTTTCATCGCGCAGATCCCCGCGCGTCAGACGGTGGAACTGACGGACGCGGACGTCTCGCTCAACGCGGCGCTGCTGGCTTCGCTGACGGAGCGCGTGAAAAGCTCTGTCGAAGTCTCGGCCTGGTGCGGCGGCGAGCAGATCGCGCTCACCTCGGCCGAAGTCACGTTCCTGGCCTTTGACGAGTGGCACGGTGACAGTTATTATCCCGAGCTGCTGGCTGCGTTCGTAACGCCCAATCACGCTGCGGTCACGAAGATCCTCGCCCGCGCGGCGAAGCTGCTGGAGCAGTGGACGGGCAGTCCGTCGTTCGACGCTTATCAGACGCAGAACCCGAACCGCGTGCTCAATCAGGCGGCGGCGATCTACGCGGCCATTCAGGAGCTGAACATCGTCTATGCCGTGCCGCCGGCCAGCTTTGAAACGGCGGGGCAGCGCGTGCGGCTCTGCGACGCGGTGGCGCAGGCGAAGCTGGGCTCGTGCCTCGACCTGTCGCTGCTGTACGCGTCGTGTCTGGAGGCGGCGGGACTGTATCCGCTGCTGCTGCTCAGCCGCGGCCATGCCTTTGCGGGCGTGTGGCTGGAGGAGATGACGTTTCAGGAGGCGGTGCGCGACGATCCCAGCCTGGTGAGCAAGCGCATGGCCGAAGGCATTGCCGAGATCGCGGTGATGGAGTGCACATGTCTGTGCGCCGGCCGCGCCTGCGGATTCGACGAAGCGCGCACTCAGGGCGCTGCCGAACTGAACGGAGCTGAGCCGGTACGGATGGTGCTTGATGTGCACCGTGCCCGACTGGCAGGCATCCGTCCGCTGCCGCAGCGCGTGCAGAGCGATCAGGGCTGGAAGGTGGAGGAGCCGGCGCCGGTGTCCGCCGCGCAGGCGGCGGCGCCCGACGAGCTGGCCGAACGCATCGGCGAGGCCAGTGCCGACGGGCAGGAACTGGACGCGCGGAGCAAAAAGATCCGCCAGTGGGAGCGCAAGCTGCTCGATTTGGGGCTGCGCAACGCGCTGATCAACCTGCGCACGTCGAAGAACATGATCCCCGTGCTGGCTCCGTCGCTGCCGTCGCTTGAAGACGCTCTGTCCGACGGCCGTCAGTTCACGATCGAGCCGCGGCCGCAGGAGTGGCATCTTTCCGACAGCGCTGCCCGCAGTCCTGAGCCCATTGCCGAGCTGCACGGCGCGCGTGAGCTGCTGGAATCTGAGGCGCAGAACGGCCGTCTGAGAACGAGCATGGGCGAATCTGAGCTGGCCCGTGCCGTTAAAGAGCTGTACCGCGCCGCGAAGACGGCGATCGAAGAAAACGGCGCCAACAGCCTGTATCTGTCGCTGGGACTGCTGAGATGGTACGAGACCGACCG
This sequence comes from Pyramidobacter sp., assembly GCA_017940445.1. Classification (GTDB taxonomy): domain Bacteria; phylum Synergistota; class Synergistia; order Synergistales; family Dethiosulfovibrionaceae; genus Pyramidobacter. The sequence goes on from JAGAYQ010000177.1 coordinate 1,658, forward strand.
CAGCGAGCGCGCCCGCTATGCGCCGCTGGTGCTGCTGCCCGTGGAGCTGGTGCGCAAGGCGGCCAACAAGGGCTACTGCCTGAGATTGCGCGACGAGGACGCGGTGATGAACGTGACGCTGCTGGAGATGCTGCGCCAGAACTTCGGCATCACGGTCCCCGGCCTTGATCCGCTGCCGGCCGACGAGCACGGCGTGGACGTGGTACGCGTCTTTACGGCGGTGCGGCGGGCGGTGATGCAGCAGAAGCGCTGGGACGTGATCGAGTCGGCGTTCGTCGGCATCTTCTCGTTCTCGCGCTTCGTCATGTGGAACGACATCCGCAACCGCATGGATGATCTGGAGAAGAACAAAGTCGTGCAGAGCCTGATGGACGGGCGGCTGAGCTGGGAAGCGCCTGCGCTGGACAGCTCGGCGGAGATCGACGAGGGCGGCCTGCTGCTGCCGCTGCCCGTGGACGCTTCGCAGCTGTACGCCGTCAAGGCCGCCGTGGCGGGCGAGACGTTCGTGCTGCACGGACCGCCCGGCACGGGCAAATCGCAGACGATCACCGGCATGATCATCAATCTGCTCGCGCAGGGCAAGACGGTGCTGTTCGTGGCCGAGAAGATGGCCGCGCTGTCGGTGGTGCAGAAGAGGCTGCGCAAGCTGGGGCTCGATCCGTTCTGCCTCGAGCTGCACTCCAACAAGGCGCGCAAAAAGGACGTGCTCGACCAGCTCAAGGCAGCTACGGAGATCACGCGCGGCACGCCGTCGCAGGTCTATGCCCAGAAAGCCGAGCACGCCGCTGCGCTGAGGACTGAGCTGTCCGGCTATCCGCGCGCGCTCCATTCGCCCAGGACGAGCGGCATGAGCGTGTACTCCATGGTCAGCGCCTATGAGCCGCTGACGGCATGCGACGACGCCGGCATCCGCCTTGATTATGCGACCGTCTCGTCGTGGACAGCGACCGACCTCGAAACGAACGAATCGCTGCTGAAGAGCATGACGGCTGCTGCGCAGGCGGTCGGCCACCCGGCCGGGCATCCGCTGCGCCTTGTGGCCGAGACGGAATATTCACAGAAACTGCGCAGCGCCCTGCCGCCGCTGCTGGCGCCCTATCGAGCCGGCCTCGACCGCCTGGAGCGGGCTGCCGCGCGTCTGGCAGAGCTGTGCGCCCTTGGCGCGCCGGAAAAAAAGCGCGACTGCAAAAAGCTGCGCGACATCGCCGCCGAGCTGGCCGCGTGGAAGGCATATCCCCGCGAGTGGGGAAAATGCGAAAACGTGCAGGCCGCGCTGGCCGGCGTGAAGGAGATGGCGGAGCGCTACGCCGCCGCCGGCGAGATGGCCGGACGGCTGGGCCGGCACTACCGCGCCAGCTTCCTCGAACAGGACGGCGAAGCCCTGCGCGAAGAGTGGAGCGCCATTCAGCAGAAGTGGGCCATCCCGCGTCTGTTTGC
>JAGAYQ010000178.1 GCA_017940445.1 Pyramidobacter sp.
CAAGTTCTGCATCGGCAAGTAACTATCCGCATACAAAAAACGGTATCCCGCCGCGGCGGGATACCGTTTTTTTGATGGCAGCAAATGATACTGTTTTTCGTTAAAACGGCTAACGTATTCTTAGCCGTTTTATAGCGCCGTCGGGCGCGTCGAAAAACGCATGAGACGGCGTGGCGCCTGTAAGGCGCCGACTGCCGCGCCCGGTTGGGGGCGCGGCCTCGCGATTGGCTTTTTAATCGCGAAAGAGTTTTATTCGTGATCCGGCGGCTCTTCGGCGACCGTTCCTTCTTCGCCGGTGAGGGCAAAATGATCGGCGTCGGCAAGCTGTTCGACGGCGTCGAGGCGGCGGCGCAGGACGCGGGTGCGGCGGCCGGTCTCCTCGATCGAGGCAGCGGCGGTGGCGAGCTGGCGGCGTGCTTTTTCCAGCGCCTCGCCGAAGCGGCCGAACTCGGTACGCACGAGAGCGAGGATGTCCCACACTTCGCTGCCGCGGCGCTGGATGGCGAGCGTGCGGAAGCCCATGCGCAGGCTGGAGAGCAGGGCGGCGAGCGTTGACGGTCCGGCGACGACGACGCGGTATTTGCGCTGCAGCGTCTCGGCCGCGGCGGGATCGCGCATGACCTCGGCGTACAGCCCCTCAACGGGCAGGAAGAGAACGCCGAAGTCGGTACTGTGCGGCGGCACGACGTATTTGGACGAGATGTCCTTGGCCTCGCTGTCGAGCACTTTGAACAGCGCCGCCCGCGCGGCCGCGGCACCCTGTTCGTCGCCCTGGCGGGAGGCGTCACAGAGGCGGTGATAGTCTTCGAGAGGGAACTTGCTGTCGATGGGCAGCCACACGGGCGTTTCGCCGTCGCCGGGCAGGCGGATGGCGAACTCGACGCGTTCGAGGCTGTCGGGCCGCACGGCGACGTTGGCGGCATACTGCTCAGGCGAGAGGATCTGCTCGAGGATGGCGCGCAGCTGCACTTCGCCCCATGTGCCGCGCACCTTGACGTTCGACAGCACGGCTTTCAGGTCGCCCACGCCGGCGGCCAGACTGCGCATCTCGCCGAGCCCCGACTGAACGGCCTCCAGCTGCTTCTGCACAAGGCTGAACGAGCTGCCCAGGCGGCGCTCGATGCTCTCCTGAAGTCTCGTTTCGACGTTCTCGCGGATCTTTTCAAGCTGCGCGGCGTTTTCCGTCCGCATCGCGGCGAGATCGGCACGCATCCGCTCAAGGCGCGAGTCGACGGCGGCGTTGAGGTCGCCGCTGCGCCGCTCGAGGCGTTCGATGCGGTCGGCCTGAAGGTCGCCGATGACACGCACCGATTCCGTCAGATTGGATGTGAGCCCCCGCAGCGTTTCGTTCAGCTCGCGCCGCATCTCTGAATTGCGCCGCAGCGCTTCCTCGCTCTGGTCCGAAAGTTCCTGCTGGAGCAGTTCCATCAGCAGGTCCTCCGTAGCGATGCGCCCGCGCTTCTGCACGTAGATGAAGACGACGCAGGCGATCAGCGCGCCGAATGAGCACAAGGCCGTGATATACGGCAGATAGTTGTCCATGGGGGGACCTCCTGGGAAAAGCAAATTCAAAGCTGATGCGAAGGCCCAAAGGCCCGAAAACACAAAGAGATCATAAAATGACTTTCTTGTAATTGTCATTATATCACGGCAAATGAAAACAGAAGATGCTCTTCGCACAAAAAAGGCCGCGCGGCGAAGATGTTCCACAAGAAACATCATCCGCCGCGCGGCGTATTTACGTTATTCCTTTGTGTCTTTGCGTCAGATCTGATACTCTTTCGCGATTAAAAAGCCAATCGCGAGGCCGCGCCTCAAACGGGCGCGGCAGTCGGCGCCTTACAGGCGCCACGCCGTCTCATGCAGTTTTCGACGCGCCTTACGGCGCTATAAAACGGCTAGAAGAGCGTCAGCCGTTTTAACGAAAACTAGTATGAATCAGCTGCTTAGATCCCGCCCAGATGGAGCAAGGCCTTGGGCGCGCGGACGCGGAAGGTGTGCAGATCGTTGACGACCTGGCTGACCTGGATGTCGCAGGTGGCGCTGAGCAGACGGTAGGCGTCAGGGAAGCTCAGTCCGGTCTTC
>JAGAYQ010000179.1 GCA_017940445.1 Pyramidobacter sp.
CCACGTTCCGCAAGGCTGTGCAGTCGGTGGGGCTGAACCCCTACATGCTCGAAGTGGCCAACATCCGCGAGCAGTGCTCGTGGGTGCACAAGGACATGGCTGTCGGCACCGAAAAGGCCATCATGCTGATGAAGGCCGCCGTTGCCAAAGTCACGCTCAACACGCCGCTGACGGCCGGCAAGTCGCCCGTGACCAAGCGCGCGCTTGTCATCGGCGGCGGCATCGCCGGCATGCAGGCGGCTCTCGACATCGCCGACGCCGGCTACGACGTTGACATCGTCGAGAAAAATCCCAGCATCGGCGGCAAGATGGCCCAGCTGGACAAGACGTTCCCCACGCTCGACTGCTCGTCGTGCATCGTCACCCCGAAGATGGTCGAAGTGGGGCAGCACGAGCGCATCCATATCTATTCCTACAGCGAGGTCGAAGAGGTGAAAGGCTTCGTCGGCAGCTTCGACGTGACCATTCGCCGCAAGGCCCGTTACGTGGACGAGACCAAGTGCACCGGCTGCGGCGCCTGCATGGAAAAGTGCCCGATGAAGAAGGTCCCGAACGAGTTCAATCAGGGACTGGACAATCGCAGCTGCATCTACATCCCCTTCGCTCAGGCCGTGCCGAAAGTCGCTACGATCGACGCGAACTACTGCCTCAAGCTGAACAAGGGCACATGCGGCATCTGCTCCAAAGTCTGCGCCGCCGGCGCGATCAACTACGAGGCCAAGGACGAGCTGATCACCGAAAAATACGGCGCGATCGTTGCCGCTACCGGCTTTGAAGTGATCGACGTGAGCAAGTACGACGAATACGCCTACACGCAGAGCCCCGACGTGGTCACGTCGCTGGAGTACGAGCGGCTGATGAACGCAGCCGGCCCCACGGGCGGCCACCTCAAGCGCCCGTCCGACGGCAAGGAGCCGAAGACGATCGTCTTCGTGCAGTGCGTCGGCTCGCGTGAATGCTGCGATCCCAGCAAGGGTGAGCTGCGCGGCGGCAAGCCGTACTGTTCAAAGGTCTGCTGCATGTACACCGCCAAGCACGCGATGCTGACGAAGGACCACTATCCCGACACCGACATCTACGTGTTCTACATCGACGTGCGCACGCCCGGCAAGAACTTCGACGAGTTCTACCGCCGCGCCGTCGAGCAGTACGGCGTGCACTACATCAAGGGCGCCGTCGGCAAGGTGACGCCTGAAAACGGCAAGCTGAAAGTCCAGGCCAGCGACCTGATCCTGGGCGAGCAGCTGCATATCGACGCCGACATGGTCGTTCTGGCCGCGGCGATCGAGCCGAGCAAGTCGGCCCGCCATCTGGCGACGATGCTGACCGCTTCGATGGACACCAACGACTTCTTCACCGAGGCGCACCCCAAGCTGCGCCCCGTGGAGAGCCCCACGGCCGGCGTGTTCCTGGCCGGCATGTGCCAGGGCCCCAAGGACATCCCCGAGACGGTCGCTCAGGCCGGCGCGGCGGCGGCGAAGGCCATCGGCCTGCTCGCCAAAAATGAGCTGGTCGGCAATCCCTGCGTCGCTCATTCCGACGAGTGGATGTGCAACGGCTGCTCGCAGTGCGAGACCGTCTGCCCCTATGGCGCGATCACGTATGTCGACAAGGAGTTCAAGATGCCCGACCGCACGGTCAAGGTCAGACGCGTGGCGCAGGTCAACGAGGCGGTGTGCCAGGGCTGCGGCGCGTGCACGGTGACGTGCCCGTCCGGAGCGATGGACCTGAAGGGCTTTTCCAACAGAGAGATCATGGCGGAGGTGGACGCGCTATGCCGGTAGCTCAGGAAAACAAACAGGGCTGGAAGCCGAAGATCATCGCCTTCTGCTGCAACTGGTGCTCGTACTCGGGCGCCGACCTGGCGGGGACGAACCGGCTTTCCTATCCCGCCGAAGTGAAGATCATCCGCGTGCCGTGCTCGTGCCGTGTCAATCCGCTGTTCATCCTGCGCGCGTTCCAGCGCGGGGCCGACGGCGTCATCCTCTGCGGCTGCCATCCCGGCGACTGCCACTACAGCACGGGCAATTACCACACCCGGCGTCGCATGACGCTGCTGTTCTCGCTGCTCGATTATCTGGGCGTGGAGAAGGAGCGCACGCGCGTGGAGTGGGTCTCGGCGGCTGAAGGCCAGCGCTTTGTTGACGTGATGAACAGCTTTGTCGCCGAGGTCACGAAGCTCGGCGAAAATCGGAGATTGGGGGATCTGCGATGCAAGGAGAACTGATCGCTCGCGCTAAGAAGATGCTCGCGGACGGTACGGTAAACCGCGTTCTCGGCTGGCGTCGCGGCCAGTTCGCCTACGACGTGACGCCCGACGTGTTCACCACGGCCGAGGACCTTGAAAAGAATTTCGTCTGGAACGCGTTCTGCGGCGCGAATCTGTCCAAGTACCTGATCGCCGAGAGCGCCAAAGAGGGCAAAGTCGCCGTGTTCCTCAAGCCCTGCGACACGTACAGCTTCAACCAGCTGTGCACGGAGCACCGTCTGCACCGCGAGAGCATCTATGTCATCGGCATTCCCTGCCGCGGCACGGTCTCGATCGACGGCCTTCGCGAACGCGGCGTCGAAGGCGTCATCTCGGCCGAGGCGAAAGACGGCAAGCTGCTTGTGGAGACGATCTACGGTACGGAAGAATACCCGCTTGCCGACGTGCTGCCCGAACGCTGCGCCAACTGCAAAAGCTGGAAGCACGCCGCCGCCGATGAGCTGATCGGCGAAGAAGGCGAAGCGCCGGAGTCGCACCGCTTCGACGAAGTGGCCCGCATCGAGAAGATGACGCCTGAAGAGCGCTTTGCCTTCTGGAGAAGCCATCTTTCGCGCTGCATCCGCTGCAACGCCTGCCGCAACGTGTGCCCCGCCTGCTCATGCGAGAAGTGCGTGTTCGACAACCCGAACTCGGGCGTGCAGAACCGCGCCGCCGCGGACGATTTTGAGGAGAACATGTTCCACATCATCCGCGCCTTCCATGTCGCCGGCCGCTGCACCGACTGCGGCGAGTGCTCGCGCGTGTGCCCTGAGCACATCCCGCTGCACCTGCTCAACCGCAAGTTCATCAAGGATTACAACGCGCTGTACGGTGATTTCACCGCCGGTGCGGAAGTGGGGCAGATGAGTCCGGTGGCCGACTTTACGACCGACCGCGACGCCGAGCCCGACATCGTTCGCAAAGGAGGGCTGCGCGGATGATCCTGAAACTGCCTGCGAGCGATCGCGACGCGCTTTTCGCCCGCATTGCCGAAGTTCAGAAGCTCTACGTCCCCAAGGCACCGGCGGACGGCATGAAAGAGGCCGAGTTCGCTCCCTGGGAGCCGGGCATGGCTGTCAGCAGCGGTCTGAACACGCTCAGAAGCGCGAAGGACTTCTTCTTCCCGCAGATCCAGCACATGGCCCGCTTCCGCCGTGAAGGCAAGAAGATCGAGGTCATCGACGACCGCGCCGAGAGCGAGTATTTTGTCATCTGGGGCGTGCGCGCCTGCGACGCCCGGTCGTTCGACGTGCTCGACAAGGTCTTCCTGGCTGATCCGGTCGATACCTATTATCAGACGCGGCGTGAGCACAGCACGGTGGTCACGGCCGCCTGCTCCCGTCCGTCGGAGACGTGCTTCTGCACGGCTTTCGGCATCGACCCTGCCAAGCCGACCGGCGACGCCCGCACCTGGACGGTTGACGGCACGCTCTACATCGAAGCGCTGACGCCCAAGGGCGAGAAGCTGATCGACGCTTTGCGCCCTATGCTGAACGAATGTGCCAAAGATGACGAGGCGAAGATCGACGCTGAGTGCAAGCGCGTGGAAGAGGTCATGAAGCGTCTGCCGCTTGCGGATCTGAAGCCCGACGACAACCGCGAGCGCGAGCTGGAAGTGTTCAAGTCGGAGAAGTGGAAAGAACTGTCGTCTCACTGCCTGGGCTGCGGCTCGTGCACGTTCGTGTGCCCTACGTGCCAGTGCTTCGACATCGAGGACTTCCAGAACGGCAACACGATCGAGCGTTACCGCTGCTGGGACAGCTGCATGTATCACGACTTCACGCTGATGGCTGCCGGCACGCCCCGCAAGACGCAGATGGAGCGCTTCCGTCAGCGTTTCATGCACAAGCTCGTGTACTATCCCAAGGCGCACGACGGGCTGTACAGCTGCGTCGGCTGCGGCCGCTGCCTGCGCAAGTGCCCGATCCACATGAACATCGCCAAGGTGATGCAGGCGCTCAAGGAGGATGACGCTCATGAATAAAGAAGCCCTGATCCCCGTCGTCGGCGTCGTGACCGACGTGCGGACCGAGACGCCGGACGTGAAGACGTTCCGCGTCGTCGGCCTCGACGGCAAGAAACTTTTTGAGCACATCCCCGGCCAGTGCGCGATGCTCTCCATCCCCGGCGTGGGCGAGGCGATGTTCTCCATCACCTCGTCTCCGACGCAGGAAGCGTACATGGAATTCTCGATCAAGCGCTGCGGCTGTCTGACGACGTGGCTGCACCAGATCGAGCCGGAGCAGCAGGTGCTCGTGCGCGGCCCGTACGGCAACGGTTTCCCCGTTGAGGGCGCGTTCCGCGGCAAAGATCTTCTCTTCATCGCCGGCGGCATCGGACTGGCTCCCTTGCGTTCGGTCGTCAACTACTGCCGCGCGCACCGTGAAAATTACGGCCACATCGACGTGGTCTACGGCTCGCGTTCCAAAGCTGATCTTGTCTTTATTGACGAGATCCAGAACGAGTGGATGCACGAGAAGGACATGAACGTGTACCTCACGATCGACCGCGAGCAGCCTGACTGGGACGGACATGTGGGCTTCGTCCCCAACTACGCGCAGGAGCTTGGCTTTGACACGAACAAGACGGCCATCCTCTGCGGGCCGCCGATCATGATCCACTTCACGCTGCTGGGCCTGAAGAAGCTCGGCTTTGTCGACAGTCAGGTCTACACCACGATGGAGATGCGCATGAAGTGCGGCATCGGCAAGTGCGGCCGCTGCAACATCGGCGACAAGTTCGTGTGCAAGGACGGGCCCGTGTTCCGCTTTGACGAACTCAGCGAGCTCCCCGACGAGTATTAAGGAGAAAACGATGACTAAGACAGTAAACGTTTATCTTTTCGGCAAGCGCTACGCTGTGCCGGAGAATCTCACCATCATGACCGCGATGGAATACGCCGGCTATCAGCTCAAGCGCGGCTGCGGCTGCCGCAACGGTTTCTGCGGCGCGTGCGCGACGGTGTACCGCATCAAGGGGCAGCAGGAGCTGAAGATGGCGCTCGCCTGCCAGACGCAGGTTCAGGACGAGATGTACATCGCCACGATGCCGTTCTTCCCGCTCGTCAAGCAGGTCTATGACATCAACAAGGTCTCGCCCGAGCAGTCGATCATGATGCAGCTGTACCCGGAGATTTACGCCTGCGTCGGCTGCGGCGCCTGCACGAAGAGCTGCACGCAGGGCCTGAACGTGATGCAGTACATCGCCTATGCCCAGCGCGGCGACTTCAAGAAGTGCGCCGATCTGTCGTTCGACTGCGTGATGTGCGGCATCTGCTCGTCACGCTGCCCCGCCGGCATCTCGCATCCGCAGGTGGCCATGCTGGCCAGACGTCTCAACGGCAAGTACCTGACGCCCGACGCGCAGCATCTTCTGCGCCGCGTTGCCGAGATCGCGAACGGCGAGCACATCGAGTCCATGAAGGAGATCATGGGCAAGAGCGACGCCGAGATCCGCGACATGTACAACAAGCGCGACATTGAGCAGTAGGAGGGGGAGACGAACATGTATCCTGAAAGTTTCCAGGAATCGATCAGAAAAGTCGAAGCCAACCGCGCAGCGAACGCGGCAATGACTCCCCGCCGCATGACCGCGGAGGAGAAGGACGCGCTGCTGAAGGAATTCCATCCCGACTACCGTGAGAACGAGTTCGAGCTGCTCAAAGTGGGCCCCAACGCCGGCGACAAGGTGCCGCACGAGCTGGCCGCGATGCTTCAGGCTCATCCTCGCGTGGCAGCCGGCGAAGTCGATCTGACCAAGCCTGCCTACGATGTGGATGTGCTTGTCATCGGCGGCGGCGGTGCTGGTTCTTCGGCTGCCATCGAGGCAAACGAGGCCGGAGCGAGCGTGCTGATGTGCACCAAGCTGCACATCGGCGACGCCAACACGATGATGGCCGAAGGCGGCATCCAGGCGGCTGACAAGGACAACGACTCGCCTGCGCGCCACTTCCTCGACGCCTACGGCGGCGGACACTTTGCGGCCAAGAAGGAACTGCTTGCCAAGCTCGTCTACGAGGCGCCCGAGTGCATCAAGTGGCTCAACGAGCTCGGCGTCGAGTTCGACAAGACGGCCGAGGGCGACATGGTCACCACCCACGGCGGCGGCACCTCCAGAAAGCGCATGCACGCCTGCAAGGACTATTCCGGCGCCGAGATCATGCGCACCCTGCGCGACGAAGTGCTCAACCGCGGCATCCCCGTTCTTGACTTCACGGCTGCGATCGAGCTGATCAAGGACGACAAGGGGCACTGCGCCGGAGCTGTGATGCTGAACATGGAGACCGACGAGCTCTTCGTCGTGCGCGCCAAGACTGTCATCCTCGCTACCGGCGGCGCGGGACGCATGCACTATCAGGGATTCCCCACGTCCAACCACTACGGCGCGACCGCCGACGGCCTCGTGCTGGCCTACCGCGCGGGTGCGAAGCTGCTCTATATCGACACGCTGCAGTACCATCCCACCGGCGCGGCCTATCCCGAGCAGATCTTTGGCGCGCTCGTCACCGAGAAGGTGCGTTCCATCGGCGCGATGCTCGTCAACTGCGACGGCGAAGTGTTCGTCCATCCGCTTGAGACGCGCGACGTTGCCGCTGCAAGCATCATCCGCGAAACTTCATCGCGCGGCAAGGGCGTCGACACCGGCCGCGGCACTGCCGTGTGGCTTGATTCGCCCATCATCGAGCTCAAGCACGGAGAGGGCACCATCGAAAAGCGCATCCCTGCCATGTTCCGCATGTATCAAGAGCGCGGCATCGACATGCGCAAAGAGCCCATCCTCGTCTATCCCACGCTGCACTATCAGAACGGCGGCGTCGACATCGACACCGACTGCATGACCGGCGTGGAGAACCTGTTCGCTGCCGGCGAAGTGGTGGGCGGCATCCACGGCCGCAACCGCCTGATGGGCAACTCGCTGCTCGACATCGTCGTCTTTGGCCGCGATGCCGGACGCGCTGCCGCCGCCAAGGCCAAACAGACCACCGTCGGCGCGCTTTCGATCGACCATGCCGCGGCGTTCGACAAGAGCCTTGCCGACGCCGGCATCAAGACCGATCTCGTCTCGCCCAAGCTGCTTCCCAACTACGTGCGCGAGCGCGTGACGCTGGGACACGCGGAGATCCAGTAGCGTTTCTTTCGTGAAGAACAAGAGAGTCGCATCATAACAAAACCCGCCCCCGCTGCCAGCGGCTGAAAATTTTTCAGCA
>JAGAYQ010000180.1 GCA_017940445.1 Pyramidobacter sp.
AACAACTGGATGACGCTTTCGTTCGGCATCAACGCATTCCCGGAGAGCCGCTACAAGTGGGGCAACCACAGCGTCGAGAATCCTTTTGGCCGGCCGGGCAAGCTTATCCCCAAGGCGAAGCCTGGGTATGTTCCGACAATGATGGAGACCGACGGGACACTTGAAGCCGAGAACGCAGAGATCCGTATCCCTGTTTTCGACATCTAGAGAAACGATCTGGAAATTACAGCGATACAGAAAAAGCCCTGCCGTGAAAACGCAAATAGCGTCTCGCGGCAGGGCTTTTTGAGAATTTGTATTTCGGCTGTTTAAAAATGGGCAATTTACAGCCCAAACTGTCACAAAAGCCGCCGAGTGGGATATAATAACATCTCGGCGGCCGATGATGCAAAAAAGGCTTATTTGACGCTGATCGAAAGGATGCGGAGCTTTCTCAGACCGACAGGAACTTTGACGGAAACTTCGTCGCCGACCTTTTTGTTCATGAGCGCGCGGCCGACTGGACTGACAGAGGAGATCAGCCCGTTTTCAGGGTCCGATTCTTCAGAACTGACGAGCGAGTAGACGAACTCCTTGTTGTGCGTGATGTCCTGGATCGTGACCGTGGTCCCGACGGAGACATGCGAGTTGTCGATGCTTGATGAGTCGATGATTTTCGCCTTGGAGAGCTGCTGTTCCATCGCCAGGATCTTGCCCTCAAGCTTGGCCTGGTCTTCTTTGGCCGCAGCATATTCAGCGTTCTCGCTGAGGTCTCCGAATGAGCGCGCCTCTTCGATGCGGCGTGCGATCTTGTAGCGTTCTTCGCTGCGAAGCTGCTTCAATTCGCTGGTGAGCTTGTCGAACCCTTCCTGCGTCATCAGAACAGCGTCGTCGTTGTGCTTGCGTTCAGCCACGTTTATACCTCCGGTGCAGTAAAAATGATTTGGCGTTATCCGCCATTTCCTGTGCTGAGTTATTGTAGCAGAATAATGCATTCTTTGCGAGTGCCAGTAAAAACATTTCAGATAAGGAACTTTATTGATGAACAAAACTGTGAACAGTGAGAAACAAAACACGGCCCCCGCACTGGGGCAAAAAAAGCGGCTCGTCAGAGCCCGTACCCACATGCCTTCGGGGCGAACCGGCGCGCGTGCCGTCCCTGCCGCGGGCGTGAGGGTGGGACGCAGAGCGCCTGACCCCGGAAAACTGAAGTTCATCCCGCTTGGCGGGCTGGGGGAGATCGGCAAGAACATGTACGCGATCGAGTACGGCGACGACATCGTCGTGATCGATTCCGGACTGATGTTCCCCGATGAGGAGATGCTCGGCATCGATTACGTCATCCCCGATATCAGCTATCTTGAGGAAAACCGGTCAAAGGTCCGCGCCATCCTGATCACGCACGGGCACGAGGACCATATCGGAGCACTGCCGTTCGTCCTTGCCAAGCTCGACGTGCCCGTGTACAGTGCCAGGCTGACTCTTGGCATGATCGAGGCGAAGCTTGCCGAAGCCATGCCCCGCTACAAGCCCCGCCTCATTGAGGTCGCGGCCGGTGAAAAGATCCGGCTCGGCGTTTTCAGCGTTACGTTTATCTCAGTATGCCATTCGATCCCCGACGCGCTTGGCATCGCTGTGGAGACGCCCCTGGGCATTGTGCTGCATACGGGCGACTTCAAGTTTGATCCCACGCCTGTCGATAATCATGTGACTGATTACGCGGCCTTTGCCGAACTAGGACGGCGCGGTGTCCTTCTGCTTGTTTCCGACTCGACGAATGCCGAACGCGAGGGCTTTACCAAATCCGAAAAATCTCTGATCGGCGCGATCGACAATCTGCTTCGCACCTACCGCAGCCGGCGCATTATCATCTCCGCGTTTGCCAGCAATCTGCACCGCGTTCAGCTGGTGCTCGATGCGGCGGCGAGATTTAACCGCAAAGTGGTGTTTGCCGGCCGCAGCATGGTCAACAACGTTGAACTGGCGATCCGCCTCGGCTATCTCAGCGCGGATCCAGAGACGATCGTGCCGTTGGCGGAAATGGACGGCTATCCTGAATCGCGTCTCGTCATCATGACGACCGGCAGTCAGGGCGAGCCCTTCTCCGGCCTCGTTCTGATGAGCAAGGGAGCGCACCACCGCGTGAAGTTGAACAGCAAAGACGTGGTGGCTCTTTTCGCCAATCCCATCCCAGGCAATGAAAAGCTGGTCAGCAACACGATCAACCGTCTGTTTGAACTGGGCTGCGAAGTCCTTTACGGCCGCGAAGCCGGACTGCACGTATCCGGTCACGCTTCGCGCGAAGAGCTGAAGATGCTGCTCAGTATGGTGCGTCCCAAGTATTTTGTGCCCGTTCACGGCGAGTACCGCATGCAGATCCGCCATTCACAGCTGGCGGAGGAAGTCGGAGTGCCGGCGAAGAACATCTTCATCATGGGCAACGGTGACGTGCTGACGATCACCTCGCACACGGCCGATGTGAAAACGAAAGTGCAGGCTGGAGCGGTCCTCGTTGACGGCATGGCGCTCGGCGAAAAAGAAGGGTCGATCCTCAAGGAGCGCCAGGAGCTCTCGGAGAACGGCGTTTTGGTCGTATCGGCGACACTCGACAAAAAAGGCAAGCTTGTGGGCGAGCCCTACTTTGAGTCCTACGGGCAGATTCATTTCCGCGACGCGGAGGGGATGCGTCAGGAATTTTCGGAGGCGGTGCGCCGCGCTCTCAAGCATGATCCGAATGCAGACAGCGAACTGCTGAAAAAGCAGATCTCGCTGCGCTGCAAGGAGCTGCTGCGCAAGTATCTGCACAGCGCTTCTGCTGTGATCCCGATCATCACGAGGCTGAGCTGACGAAGCTGTCTTTGCTGCGTACAGAGGCCGCTGGTCTCTGTACTTCATTTTGGTGTAGAATTGAATTTTCTGTAAACTGGACGGTGAATTGAACAGTGAGTGAATATCTTTCGAGCATGATCCAGGGGCTGATCCAGGGGCTGACGGAGTATCTGCCAGTCAGCAGCTCGGCGCATCTGACGATCTTTCAGCATCTGACGGGGAGCTCCGCTTCGGGGATCGCCTTTGATCTGCTCCTGCATTTGGCGACTGTGCTGGCGACAGTTGTATTCTTTGCGAAAGACATCATCGTGCTGCTGTGCGAATTTTTTGTCAGCTTCCGCATGCCTGTCGGGCAGAAGAGAGAAGGGTGGTATTTCGGCTGGGCTGTGATCCTCGGCTCGATCCCGACAGCCGTGATCGGACTGCTGCTCAAGCCCGTCGTAGAACGCTGCGCTCAGTCTATGATTTTCGTTGGCGCAGCGCTGATTGTTACTGCTGTGATGCTGTGGACTCTGTCCTTCCTGAAGCCGGGGACGAAAAAGATCTGCGTCTCCATTGGCCTGATCGTCGGTTTCGCCCAGGGACTGGCTGTTTTTCCGGGAATCTCTCGTTCAGGAATGACGCTGATGGCAGGCATCCTCTGCGGTCTCAGCGCTGCCGAGGCGTTTCGCTTTTCGTTCCTGCTCTCGCTGCCAGCGATCTGCGGTGCGGCTCTTCTTGAACTGCGGCACTTTGACGGCGTTCTTCCTGCCGGCTGGCCTGCGGCGATGGGGATCGCATTTGTCTTCGGCATCGCCGCGCTGTTTCTCGTGCATCGAGTCGTTCTCAGCGGGCGCTGGAAGGCGTTTTCGGCTTATTGCGCCGTTGTCGGACTGTTTGTCCTTCTTTTTCTGCACTGATGAAGAATCTTCGCATCATCCTCGCTTCTGCCAGTCCGCGGCGCAAGCAGCTCCTTGAGCAGCTGGGCTGGCACTTTGAGGTCGTCCGGCCCGATGCCGATGAGACGATCTTTCCCGGCGAAAAGCCTGAACTGCTCGTCGAGCGCCTATCACAGCTCAAAGGCGCAGCGGTGGCGAAAGCCCATCCTGACGCTTTGATCATCGCTTCAGACACGGTCGTTGTCTCGCCGCAGGGAATGATCTTCGGCAAGCCGAAGGACGCTGTTCAGGCTGC
>JAGAYQ010000181.1 GCA_017940445.1 Pyramidobacter sp.
CCGCTCGATAAGCGCGTGCCCGTCTTTGCGCAGAACGCGGCCGACGCGGAAGTCTTGCGCCGCTCAGGCTTTGCCGATGTGCGCGTCCTTTCTGTCGAAGGCAGCGCTGCCGGCGGCACAATGCTGTACCAAACGCCGGCCCGTCACGGCACGGTCATGCCCTGCGGCGAGGCGATGGGCGTGGTCTTTTCCGCACCGGGCGAAAAAACGCTCTACATCGCCGGCGACACCGTGTGGTATCCCGAAGTCGCCCGCACGATCGAGCGCTTCCGTCCCGATGTGATCGCGCTGAACGCCTGCGCTGCCGAGCTGAAGGAATGCGGCCGGCTGATCATGAACGACGAGGACGTCGAAAGCGTCTCCCTGGCCGCGCCGAACGCGCAGATCATCGTCACGCACATGGACACCGTGGCGCACGCCTCGATCACCCGATACGAAATGCGCGGCCGCCTTGCCCGCCGCGGCGTGAAGTACGTCATGCCCGAAGACGGCGAAATAGTGGAATTGTAGCTGCTGCAAAAAAATACGTCCGGCTGAAGCGGTCCATTCCGCTTCAGCCGGACGTTTTTTTGTTCTTTGTGGAACATGCAAAAAGAATTATTCCCGCGCCGAGCTCCACGCGCCGTCCCAGACGATGCGGCGGTAATTGGCCCGGTCGGTGTCGCCCTCGGTGGAAATGCAGAGCACTCGCGAACGCTCGTTCAGCCCCAGCGATTCCTTCAGCCAGGCGAGCGACGGATCGCGCATAGCCTGCGCGAACAGGCCGAAGCCGGCCGCGCCGCTCTCGCCTGAGATCACGCGCGGATCGGTCCCGCACGGAGCGCCGAGGATCCTCATGCCCTGCGCCGCTGCCTCGTCGGGCATGGAGACGAAGTGATCGGCGTGATCGCGCAGCACCTCCCAGCCCAGCGAACACGGCACGCCGCACGCCAGCCCGGCCATGATCGTGCTCAGGTCGCCGCACACGGAATGGATCGTGCCGTCGTGCGCGCTTGCGGTGCGGAACACGCAGTCGGCTGCCTCAGGCTCGACGACGGTGACGGCGGGGCGGCGCTCATCGCCCCAGAGCGAGGCGAAAAATCCCGCCACGGCGCCGGCCATCGAGCCGACGCCGGCCTGAAGGAACACATGCGTGGGGATCTCGCCGTTCAGCTGTTCGCACGCCTCGAGCGCCAGCGTTGTGTACCCCTGCATGATCCATCTCGGCACGTCCTCGTAGCCGGGCCACGACGTGTCCTGCACCAGCGTGCCGCCGAGGCGCTCGGCTGTTTCGCGCGCCATCTCGACAGCGCCGTCGTAGTTCACGTCAGTGATGCTTGCTTCGGCGCCGAGAGCGCGGATGTTTTCCAGCCGTTCGAGTGAGCTGCCTTTGGGCATGTAGACGATGCAGCGCTGCTTCAGCTTCGCGGCGGTCCAGGCCACGCCCCGGCCGTGGTTGCCGTCGGTGGCTGTGACGAACGTCTGCTCGCCGATGCGCGTTCTCGTCTCGTCAGACGTGAGACGTTCATAGGTCATCTCTTTCGGATCGAGCCCCAGCCTGGCGGCCAGCGCGCGGGCAATGGCCCAGCTGCCGCCCAGCACCTTGAAAGCGTTCAGCCCGAAGCGGAAGCTTTCATCCTTCACGAGCACCCGCGCCACGCCCAGCTCGCGCGCCAGACAGGGCAGATCGGCCAGCGGCGTCGGCGCGTAGCCGGGGATGCTGCGGTGAAACGCACGCGCCGCTTCCGCCTCTGTGCGGCTGAACGCGCTCACGTCGCTCAGCTTCGCACCCGGTGCGTGCGCAAAGTGTACAGCCTGATACCGTTCGCTCATAGGGCATTCCTCCTCTGGCAGATTTTCATAAAGCTCATGTTGACGAGCGCTTGGGTGTTGAAGGAGGCGCTTCCTTAATTGGAAGCTTTGACCTTAAACGATACGGTACAGCGAAGCGCAGTCAAAATATCGAGAAGAGAATCGATGGAGAAGCGCTCGATCTTGCCTCTCAGCAGATCGCTGATCCTCGGCTGCGTCACTCCGCATTGAGCGGCAGCTTCGGCCTGTGTAAGACCGCGGTCTTTTATGATCTTCTCAATCGTGATCATCATGTCCGATTTAATCCGCATACGCTGCGCTTCAAAGGGAGTATCTTCGAGTGCTTCCCAGACGTTGCTGTAACGTTCCATTCTGATGTCAGCGCTTCCCATTCTGAGTCCTCCATTTCATCAAATCTCTGTACCGTTTCTGCCCCAGCTCGATGTCCTTTCGAGGAGTCTGCTGCGATTTCTTTTGAAAAGCGTGGAGCACGTAGACGACCTCATCAAGCCGGGCGATATAAAACACGCGAAACGCACCAGATTCTTCACGGATGCGGATTTCTTCAACACCGAGCCCGATAGTTGTCATCGGTTTAAGGTCGGCAGGCTCCAGGCCAACTTGAACTTTATGAAGCTGGTAGCCGGCTTCCCTGCGTGCTTCATCCGGGAATTTCAGAAGTTCATCGCGGGAATTTCCCAAAAATATCAGCTCATGTTCAATCATGTTTTCGAGCTCAAACTTCATTCTCATCACCAGCCTGAATATACAAGAATTTATATTAGAAGTCAATGATCGAACGTGATTATACTGTTTTATGTTGTAACGAAAAATGCTTGAGACGTCGACATTACAGCCTGCCGATCAGTTCCGTGTAGAAGCAGCAGGCATCGGCCACGTCGGTCAGCCGACAGCGCTCGTTGACCATGTGCGCCAGTGCGTCGTCGCCGGGGCCGAAGCCGATCGTCGGCACGCCCATTGCCACGGGGACCACGGCGTTGGTGCCAAAGTCCCAGCAGCGGTATTCCGGTGTGCGTCCAAACAGCGCGGCGTACACGTCCGCGCAGGCGCGAGTCAGCGGCGCGTCTTCGGCGATCTTCCACGGATCGTGTTCGGGCGTATAGACCAGCTCCGCGCCGTTCCAGCTGGTGTGGACCAGCGTCCCCGGCTCGACAGATGCGTTCGGGATGCCTTCGACCAGCGCCGCCAGCTCGGCTTTGACCTGAGCTGTTGACTCGCCGAAGCGCAGACGGCGGTCCAGATAGATCTCGCAGCGGTCGGGCACCGCGTTCAGCGAGGCCGTGCGGCAGCTGATGTGCGTCAGCGCCACCGTGCCCGCGCCCGCAGCGGCGCGAAGGCGGGCGTTCAGGGCCTCCACGCGCCCGATGACCGGCGCCATCCAGTATACGGCGTTGATCCCCTTGTCAGGGGCCGAGCCGTGCGCCGACACGCCCTGCGTGACGATCCTGGCCTGCACCTTGCCCGTGTGCCCCAGCGTGATCTGACTGCGCGACGGTTCGCAGATGATGCAGAAGTCGGGGCGCACGCCGCTGTCGCGGTAAAAGTGCTCCAGACACACGCCGTCGCAGTACTCCTCGCACACGCTGCCAGTCACCCAGACCGTTTTGCCCTCCGTCAGCCCGGCACGCTTCGCTGCCGCCGCAGCGAACAGCGAGGCCGAAAGTCCGCCCTTCATGTCGACTGAGCCGCGGCCGTAGAGCCAGCCGTCTTCCACCACGCCGCCGAAAGGATCGTGCTTCCATCCCGCCGCGTCCTCGGCCAGGACCGTGTCCATGTGCGAATCGAAGTGGATCACCTTTGGGCCGCTGCCGATCCGGCCGCAGGCGTTGCCCGCCGGGTCGATGAAGACCTCGTCATACCCCAGCTCTGCCATGGTGGCGACGATCTTTTTCGCCGCCTCGCCTTCGCTGTCTGAATAGCTCTTCGTCGTGACCAGATCGATATAAAACGCCTGCAAATCATGCGCGAACGCATCGTTCCTGAAGTTTTTCAGATCCATCGTCATAACTCCTTTTGTGTTAGATATGGAGCGCCTTTTCTTTCACATTAAGTATATTGATTTTTTCTTCCATCAGTGTCACAATACAGGCGAAAAATATAAATCAGCTGCTGATTATGGAATAAATATTCTTTTGCGAAAGGAGACGACCCGCATGCAGCTTCGTCAGATCCCGATCAACCGCCAGGGCATGGAGATCACTGCCCACGGAGCCTACGCCTTTCCCCTCGCCGTGTACGAGACCCAGCTCGACCGCTGCGCGCTCGGCTTCGTTGACTGGCACTGGCATGAAGAACTGCAGCTTGTCCGCGTCGCGCGCGGCGTCGTGAAGTTCCGCGTCGA
>JAGAYQ010000182.1 GCA_017940445.1 Pyramidobacter sp.
CATCGCTGACGTCACCGGCGTGTTCTTCATCGAAGCCGAAGGCAGCGACCGCGAGGCGATCCTGCGCGACAACGGCATGGTCATGCTCCTGCCATACGTTCGCGCCATGATCAGCCAGCTTGTCTCCCTTGCCAACCTGCCCACGCCCGTTATCCTGCCTCCGCTTGATCCTTCGCAGATGCAGCCGGTCGAGCCGACGCAGGCCCAGTAACTGTATTATTGCGCCCTTTCCGGCCGGTCCGGAAGGGGCGTTTTTTGCATCAGCCATTCATAACAGGAGGAGAAGAAAAAACAATGATCGACAAGTCTGATATGCTCAGCATGCTCATGAGCGCCTGCACCTCCGTGATGGGCGCCCAGGACGAACTCAACGAGATCGACGGCAAATGGGGCAGCGCCAACCAGGGCGACACGATGACCATGCTCGCTCAGGCCATCATGGGCGCGGCTGCCGGTTCTGCCAAAAAGAAAACGAAAAACGGCAAGAACGGCGGCATCAAGTCGCTGCTCGGCGACGTGGCCGAGGCCGTCACGGGCACCAAGGGCGGCGGCATGACCGCCAAACTGCTGGGAACGTGGCTCGAAGGCATGTTCGAATCGGCTCCCGAGGACGACTCGGACGAGATGGACGAGCTCTCGCTCAAGGACCTCTTTGGCGGCGCGCTCAAGGCGCTCGAAGGCGAGTCCGACGCGCGCGAGGGCGACAAGACCCTGATGGACACGCTGATCCCCGCCACGAAGGCGCTCGTGGGCAGCAAGGGCGGCCTGCTCGACATGCTCACAGCGGCTGCCGCTGCCGGCGACGAAGGCGCCGAGAAGACGAAAAAATACGGCAGCAAGTACGGCCGCGCCGCCAAGCACGGCAAAAAGACCGTCGGCACGCCCGATGCCGGCGCGATGTCGATGAAGTACTTCCTTGACGGGATGCTCAAGGCCCTGCTGTAGCGAAAAAAACGCACATACGAAAAAAGCTCCGCACCGCCGTTTTGTAGACGGCGGCGCGGAGCTTTTATGTTACCGGAAGAACATCGTCAGCCCGGAGATGAGCAGATAGGCGTAGACGGCCTTGCGCAGAAGGACGGGATCGAGGCGGTGAAACACCTTGTTGCCGAGCCGTTTGCCGAGCATGATCGCAGCCAGCATCTGTGCGCAGAGCAGAAAGTCCGGGGCTGTCAGCGTGCCGGTGCGCAGCCTGTTGAACGCGGCGCAGATGTTGACGATGGAGAAGTAGGCGTTCAGCGTGCCGCGATACTCGCTGTTGTCCTGCGCCGCTGCCAGCATATAGATGGCGATGGGCGGCCCGCCGGCGGAGAACGCGCCCGTCAGCGTCCCCGCTGCGAGCCCGGCGATGAAGCCGTTGCGCGCGGTGGCGCGGATGCGCAGCCTGCCGCTGAAAAAGACCGAGTAGATGCTCAGCGCGATCAGCATCACGCCGAGACTGCGCAGCATCAGCTTTTCCGCCGCGCCGGCGGACAGGCTGACGGCCAGCGTGGAAGCGATCAGACCGCCGGCGACGCAGGGGAGCAGCGTCTTCACGTTGATCGCCTTTCGGTCGCTCCAGGCGAGCATCAGATTGGCGGCCAGTCCGCACAGCCCCACAACGGCCACGGCCCGTGAATAAGGCATGAAGTACGGCAGCACCGACATCACCACCGGCCCGAGCCCAAAGCCGCACACCGCTACGACAAAACCGCCGGCAGCGTTTGCCGCCGCGGCCATGATCCAGGAAATAACGCTCATCGTCAAAGCCTCCGAACTGCATCAGGATACTTTGCAATAATAGTCTGAAATCGAAATATTTTCAAGCTGAAGGACATAAAAATACTGCCGCCGGGCATACGCAGCCCTGGCGGCAGTTTTGCATACGAACTTCGCACGCGAAGTTTCAGTAGGGGCAGGGCGATGACCCCGCCTTCGTGAACGTGATATGAGCTGTTTGCCTGGATCGGGGATCACTCAAAATCGATCTCGGGCGTTGCCCAGGCGTGATCGAGCGGCCCCGAGCCTTTGCCGAGGTCCAGTCCGGCCTTGAGCGCGCCGGTGATGTAGGCTTTGGCGCGGCGGACGCTCTCTTCCACACTGCGGCCTTTGGCGAGGTTGCAGGCGATGGCCGACGACAGCGTGCAGCCGGTGCCGTGCGTATTTGGATTGTCGACGCGCGGCGAACTGAACCACACGGCGCGTCCCTCCGTCCAGAGCAGGTCATCGGCGCTGTCGGTCAGGTGTCCGCCCTTGACGAGCACGGCCCCGCCCAGACCGGCAGCGATCTTTGCGGCGGCGGGCTCCATGTCGGCCTGATCGGCGATGGAGAAGCCGGCCAGCACTTCCGCTTCGGGAATATTGGGCGTGATCACCGTTGCCAGCGGCAGCAGCTCGCGGCGGAGCGTGTCCACGGCGTCGTCCTTCATCAGCCGTGAACCACTGGTGGCGACCATGACGGGATCGACGACAAGGCGATCGACGGCGTACTCCTTCAGCTTGGCGGCGATCACCGAGATGATGGCGGCGTTGCTGACCATGCCGATCTTCACGGCATCGGGACGGATATCGGTGAACACGCAGTCGATCTGCGAGGCGACAAATTCGGGTGTGGCTTCGAGCACGGCAGCCACGCCCGTGGTGTTCTGGGCGGTGAGCGCGGTGATGACGCTCATGCCGTACACCTTGTGGGCGGCCATCGTCTTGAGGTCGGCCTGGATGCCGGCGCCGCCTGAACTGTCAGAACCTGCGATCGTGAGTGCTTTATAGACCATGAAAATAATCTCCTTTTTGATCGAGTTTTGATTATGTGATGCGACTATCGCGATAAAAAAGACGCTAGCCGTTTAATGAAAAACAGTATGAAGAGCTCGAAGAAAGAGCGAAAAAACGTTTGTTCTATGCGGAACAAAAAAGTGCTGACGTAAGTTCTTTGTGGAACAAACGGCAGCTCGTTCAGCGGAATGTCTTTTCCGCAAGAGCGCGCAGCGTGCGCGTCGCCTCGGTGATGTCCTTTGCTGAGAAGATGGCGGAGACGATAGCCGCGCCGTCCGCGCCGCGCCCGGCAAGCGAACTCATGTTGCCCGCTCCGATGCCGCCGATGGCAAC
>JAGAYQ010000183.1 GCA_017940445.1 Pyramidobacter sp.
CATGGTAGGGGCGGGCCCATATGGCCGCCCCTACAAACGCATTACGAGCCGTTTAATCCGTGATTAGTATTACAGAGCCCTTCTCTAAGGGAACACTGATAAAATACGCCATCACCTGCTCTCCCCTGCGCCGGGGAGGGCAGGTGATTTTTTGCAGCGCGCTGGGAAGGCCTGTTTGGCGCGCGCGAAAAAAGCATTTGAAATCAGTGTATGTTTGTAGTATTATGATATCGGGTATCACAGCAGGCCGTGCGGGGGAATCCTTCCCCCTGGAATGATACAGATATTGTGTGTGCATCGAAAGGAGTTCGACCTATGAAGAGAAAGTTTATTTCCGCCGTTCTTCTTGCCGCGCTGATGGCGCTCACCATCGCGGCCGCCGCGTTCGCGGTGCGCGAAAATATGGTGACGTTCCGTTTTGCCAACAGATCGAACACGACGGTCAGCCGCATCTACATCCACGACTGGCGCGTCGGGTCCGACAACTGGGACTCCACCGACATCGTGTGGGAAGATCCCGTCGATCCGGGCGAGACGGTCACAGTCTCGTTCATCTACGATGGCGGCCGTCTTCCCAAGTTCGACATCATGCTCCGTCTTTCCGACGGCCAGCGCGACGTGTACGAGGACTTTGACTTAGCCAATATCGAGCGGCTGATCCTTCGCAAGGGCAAGGTGCTGGAAGTCGAGTAGCCTCTTTGCGGCTGCCGACCGTTCAACTGAGCTGATGCACGGCAGGCGGAACGTCTGAAAACAGGCGGGCCGCCTTTTTTTTAAAGTGTCTCCTTACCTCGCGCGTAAAACTTCTCCAGCGCGGCGGCTGAAGCGTCGTCAAGCACCACGCCGTCGCGCAGGGAGCGCTCGCGGGCCTCGCGTTCCTTCTCTCCGTGGATGTAGATGCGTCCGCCTTCGTCGGCCGGCTCGCTCTGCCGCACTTCGCGCAAAATCTCGCCGATGTGGGCGCGAAGTGCACGTTCGTTGCCGAACAGGTCCAGCCGCAGCGCGCCGAAAAACATGCACACCTTGGCGCCCACGCCTTTGGTGTAGGAGTGCAGGCTCCAGGTGCCAAGCGACAATCCGGCCGACAGCAGCTCCACCAGCAGGCCCAGGCCGTAGCCCTTGTGGCCGCCCGTCTCTTCCGAGGCGCCTCCGAGGAACACGAGCCCGCCCAGCCCCGGTTCGGCTTTGTATTCGCGCAGGAACGCGGCCGGGTCGCGCTGGGTGCGTCCAGCGCTGTCAACGGCCCAGCCTTCCGGCATGGTCTTGCCGCGGCGGGCGTATACCTCCACCTTGCCGAACGCGGCCGTGGTCGTCGCCATGTCGAGTAAAAACATGGTGCCGTTTTCCTCCGGGATGGCGACGGAGATCGGATCGGTGCCGAACAGGCGCGTCTTTCCGCCCGTGGGGATGGCGTTGCACCTGGTGGTGCAGCACGAAAAGCCGATCATGCCGCTTTGGGCGATGCGCTCCGTCCACAGGCCGGCCATGCCGTAGTGACTGGCATCACGCACGGCGCAGAACGCGGTCCCGAAAGCGGCGGCCTTCTCGATCGTGCGCGAGACGGCAAAGTCGGCGATCAGCCCGCCCACGCCGTTGTGCCCGTCGATCACGAGCGAGACGGGCGTCTCAAAGACAACTTCCGGCATCCGGCCGGGGTTGATGAACTTGTTTTCGATGAACGTGCTGTACGGGCCCAGGCGGCCAACGCCGTGCGAGGGCACGCCGCGTGCGTCGGCTTCCACGAGCACGCGCGCGGTGAGCGAGGCTTCTTCTTCGGTGTAACCGAAACTGCGCAAAACGGCGTTCGTCTTGCGCACCAGTTCTTCGTAAGGGTAGGTGACAGACACAGACGGTTCCTCCTTTGTTCGCGATGCGCAAAAAGGCGCCCCGTGAGCCGACCTCGCGGAGCGCCTGTGCTTGTGTTTCTCTAATCGTAGTTCTTGCGATCCATCAGCGCGAAGATCTCTTCCAGCGACTTGGGCGAGACGCCGTTCAGCTCCTTGGCGCAGCCAAAGCCGGTTGTGTGCTCCATGCGGGCCTTGGCGCCGGCGGAGACCAGCGGCTTGACGCCCACCTGCTCCATCAGCTCCATCGCTTCGCCCACCTCAAAGCCGCGGCGCTCGGAGTGCACAAAGTCCGAACCTGCCAGCGCGACGACCAGCTTCTCAAACGGCTGCTTTTCCATCGTGGCGCACACCGACTGCATGAAGCGGTCTTCGAGGCCGCACTTGTGCGCAAACGCCAGCGCTTCCGTCAGCAGTGCTTCCAGTCCCTTGGTGAAGACGCTGCGAACCAGTTTGATGCGTGACGCGTCGCCAGGCTTGGAGCCTTTGCCCACCAGCGTGATGTTCATGCCCCAGGGCGTCATGGAGTCGTGCCAGGCATCGGCGCCCTCGCCGGAAGCGAGGATGGGCACCTTGTGGCCGTAGCCCACCAGGCCGCCGAGCATGGCCGAATCCACGTAGTACGCGCCCGCGGCGGCAAACTTTTCGGCCTCGGCCTGTTTGATGTCGGGCAGGGCGGTGGTCACGTCGATGAAGTGCTGTCCCTTGCGGGCGAACGGCAGCAGCCCGTCGGCCGTGGAGGGCGTGAAGCGCGCCGGCACGCAGATGACGACAAAGTCGCATTTTTCGACAAGCTCCTTGGCGGAGGCGGCAGCCGTCACCGAGCCCGCGGCTGCGATGCGGTCAAGCACCGTCTTCTTGTACGGGCCGTCCGAGTCGAGCGCCACGTCGTAGGCCAAAATGCCCTTCAGACCTTCGCCGCACAGCCCCTTGGCCATGTGGAAAGCCGCTTCGCCGAAACCGATATACCCGAGAGAAACGTTCTGAGCCATTGTAAAAGACCTCTTTCTGTTATGAGATTAGGAGACGCACGTTATGCCAGAGATGATGCATCTTTCCGGCGTTTCCTAGCGGATCATGCCGAAGAATTTGGGCAGCACGAGGCTGATCCACGGCACATAGAGGATGATCAGCGTGGAGGCGATCATCGCAAGGATGAGCCACTTGCCCTTGCGCGCGATAGAGATCATGTCGATGCCCGTCATCGACTGCGCCACGAACAGGTCCATGGCCACAGGCGGCGTGACCAGGCCCACGCACAGCGCCAGCACCATGAAGATGCCGAAGTGCACGGGGTTGACGCCGATCTCCTGCACAACGGCCAGCAGGATGGGCGAGATGAGCAGCATCGACGGCGTCGTCTCCAAGAACATGCCGACGATCAGCAGCAGGATAAGGATCATGAACAGGATCACGTAGGGGTTGGACGAGATGGAGATGAAAAACGCCGTGATCTTGGCGGGGATCTTCATGTAAGCAAAGATGGAGCTAAGCGCGCCGGCCGGGGCGAACGTGAACAGCATGGCGCCGATGAAGCTGGTGTTCTTCTTGTACATCTCCCAGATGCTGCGCCACGTCAGCTCCTTGTAGATGAAGCGGCCCACGATGATGCCGTAGGAACATCCCACCACGGAAGCCTCCGTCGGTGTGACCACGCCTGAGTAGATGCCGCCCAGGATGATGACGGGCATCAGCAGCGCCCACTTGGCATCCCAGAACGTCTTGGCGATCTCGCGCCCGCTTAAACGGTGATTTTTGCCCACCCAGCCGTATTTTTTGCAGGTGAAGTAGTTGACCGTCATCAGCAGCCCGCCGACGACCATCGCCGGCAGAAAGCCGCCCATGAACAGAGCGCCGATGGACACGTTGTTGGTGACGCCGTACACGACCATGGGTGTGCTGGGCGGAACGATCATGCCCAGGCTTCCGGCCACGGCGATCAGCGCGGTGGCGTAGGTGCGGTTGTAGCCTTCCTGGTCCATGGCGGGCAGCATGATCGAGCCGATGGCCGCCACCGTGGCAATGGCAGAGCCGGACACGGCGCCGAAGAACATGCAGGCGATGATCGACACCATGCCGAGGCTGCCTGTGACGTTACCGATGGCCGAGTTGGCCGCCTTGACGATGCGCCGCGAGATGCCG
>JAGAYQ010000184.1 GCA_017940445.1 Pyramidobacter sp.
GATGAAGATGCCCGCGACACCCAGCGGCGGACACAGCAGTGCGCCAAGCAGCACGCCCTTTCGGGCGGCTGCGTCGCTGCCGGCGCTCCACACCGCCTGCGCATACGTCTGCGTCGAAAGGACGCCGAGGATCAGCGAAAGGCACGATCCCGCGTCTTTCATGAATCCCCGTGCCGTCAGGCTGAAAAATCGCCGTGCCAGTGCCGCCGCGTCCGGCAGGTCGGAGACCTTTTCCGCTGCCTGCTGCACCATGCCCAGCGACGTGCCGGCCAGCTGAGATCGGAGCGCCGCAAGCAGACCGCTCAGCCCGCCCTCCTGCGTCCAGACGAGGATGAACGAGCCGATCAGCGTCAGGTACAGCAGCCCCACCTTGACCATGCCGCCCATGCCCGCGCCCCAGGCTCCGCCGAAGATGACGTAAAAGCACATGATCGCGACCGTCAGCGCGGCAGCGACCAGCGGCGGCATGGCGGGGAACATGATCGTCAGCAGGCCGATGCAGGCGATCACCTGCGCCAGGATCGTGAGGAAGATGCCCAGCGCGTTCAGAACGGAGCCCAGGCTTTCGGCGCCCCCGCCGAATTTGCGGCGGATGATCTGCAGCTCCGTCACGCAGCCGCTGCGGCGCAGCGGCCCGACAAAGCCGAGCGCCAGCGCCAGACAGCCCAGCCCCGAGCCGAGCGTGAACCACCAGGCCGACAGCCCGAAATGGAACGCCAGCTGCGCGGTGCCGATCGTCGCCTGACCGCTGACGAGGCTGCCGAGGATGGCCCCGCAGACCAGGCCGGGACCGGCTTTGCCTCCGCCGGTGAGGAAGTCCTTTTCGTTTTTCACTTTTTTGCCGGAGTAGATCCCGACGCCGATGATGAGCGCGACGACGGCCGCGATCCCCGCGACGGTCATTCCTGTCATGTCCTGTTCCTTCTTTCTTTGCACAGCGGCGGACCGCCGTGCCTGCAAAAATCATACAGATTATATCGGTCCGCGGGCGAACGCTCAAGTGAGAATTATCGAAACGCTGCATCGAATTGATCGACGCATGGGACGAACGCGCCGTTCCATGTAGAACAAAAAAACACCGGCTCCCCCAAAAAGGGAAGCCGGTGTTTTTTGCAGGGAAATAACTTAGTAGTTCTTGCCCTCGACGAAGCTCGTTCTGATGAAGAAGTGAGCCTGAGGATGAGCGCACACGGGGCAGACTTCGGGCGCCTTCTTGCCGACCACGATGTGGCCGCAGTTGTTGCACTGCCAGATCATGTCGCCGTCGCGCGAGAAGACGACGCCGTCCTTGACGTTCTTGAGCAGGGCCAGGTAGCGCTCCTCGTGCTCCTTCTCGATCGCGCCGACCATCTCGAACAGCTTGGCGATGCGGGTGAAGCCTTCCTTCTTGGCCGTCTCGGCGAACTCCTTGTACATGTCGGTCCACTCGAAGTTCTCGCCGGCCGCTGCCGCCTCGAGGTTCTCGGGCGTCGTGGGGATGTCGCCGCCGCAGAGCAGCTTGAACCAGATCTTGGCGTGCTCCTTCTCGTTGTTGGCGGTCTCCTCAAAGATGTTGGCGATCTGGACGTAGCCTTCCTTCTTGGCCTTGGCGGCGAAGTAGGTGTACTTGTTGCGGGCCTGGGATTCGCCGGCGAACGCGGTCTGAAGGTTCTTCTCAGTCTGAGTGCCCTTGATATTTTCCATGATAAAAAGTCCTCCTTATTAGGATAAAAAAGTCTGAAAGGGGCCCATTCCCCTTTTAACCGGCGCAATTATCCCCGAGTTTCCCCGAGTTTGTCAAGACAAATAGAAAAACTATCTAAAAGTATTCATCCTCGCCAAGGTAGCGCCACTGTCCGACAGGCAGCGCGCCCAGCCGCACGCCGCCGACGCGCACGCGCTTGAGCGCCAGCACGCGCAGCCCGACGAGCTCGCACATGCGGCGGATCTGGCGCTTCTTGCCCTGATGGAGGATGAACTGGAGCTGTTCGCCGTTGGCCCAGCGCACACGCGCCGGCAGAAGCGGCTCGCCGTCGAGCGAAAGACCGTGATTGAGCAGCTTCAGCCCCTGGTCGCTCAGCCTTCCGGCCACGCGCACGAGATATTCCTTCTCCACCGTGCTGTCCTCGCCGATGATGCGCCGGGCGATGCGGCCGTCCTGCGTGAGGGTGAGCAGGCCGGTGGAGTTGATATCGAGCCGGCCTGCGGGGACGAGGTTCTTCAGCTGGCCGGGCTCAAAGCGCAGCGGCGACGGATCGTCGCGCCAGCGGTTTTCCGGACGGATGAGCACGCGGGCCGGCTTGTAGCCGTCTTCTGCCTGGCCGGAGACGTAGCCGAGCGGCTTGTGCAGGATGATCGTGACGCGGCGGTCCTGTCGCTCGCGAGCGGCGCGGGCCAGTTCGATGCGGTCCGCGGGGGTCACTTTCTGCCCAAGCACGGCGGGCGCGCCGTTGACGCGCACGCACCCGGCGGCGATGTACTCGTCGGCCTCGCGGCGCGAGCACAGGCCCAGCTCGGCCATCCGCTTTGAAAGGCGGACCGGCGGATTTTCAAATTCGTTGTTCACGAGTTATGCACCGTCTTTTCTGTGGATAAGTGGACAAATCACGCCGGATCTTCCACGGCGAACGGATCGCAGTCGGGATCGCTGTTTCGCACGTACTCGATCGTGCGCGCGATCTCGTCGGCCTTTTCGCGTCCGAAGCGTTCGGCGACGAAGCCGAGGGCCATGTCCATGCCGGCAGATACGCCGGAGGACGTGCAGAACTTTCCGTCGACGGTCCAGCGCGCCTTGGGCTGCCAGAGCACGCGTTCTCCGCACGAGGCGGCCCAGGCGAAGGCGCGCTTGTTGCTCGTGGCGCGCCTTCCGTCGAGCACGCCGCAGGCGGCCAGCAGGGCCGAGCCGGTGCAGACGGAAAGGCAGTACGTTGCGTTTTCCGCGAGGCGCTTCAGCAGGGCGAGGAACGCTGCCTCGCTCACGAGCGCCCGTGTGCCCATGCCGCCGGGCAGCAGCAGGGCGCCGGCCGTGTCGGCTTCGTCAGCCGCTTCGGTGCGCACGAAGAAGTTCTGCGCGCTGCGCACGTCGCCGCCGCGGGCTGAAATGTAGCGCAGCCGCCAGTCGCCGATGCGGTGCAGGATGTCGACGGGGCCGAAGGCGTCGAGCGTCTCAAAGCCGTCGAACAGCAGCACGTTCACGGACAGCGGACGGCCGGGCAGATCGAGCTTTTCGCGCAGAACGCCGCGGTAAACGCCCTCGCGCATCGTGCCGACGGCGCGGAAGCCCTGCGCTTCGTACCAGCGGTTCAGCTTTTCGCAGCCGCTGTTGCAGTCGAGCCGCAGCCGCTCCATTCCCTGTGCCGCGGCGAGACCGGATGCGCGGCGCAGGAATTCGCTCCCTGCGCCCTTATGCTGCGCTGATGCGGCGAGATTGTTCACGTACAGCGCGGGGACGCCGTCGTCCCAGTGACGGTCCGTCTCGCGCAGATCGGAAGAGCACACGTCTGAACTCCAGTCA
>JAGAYQ010000185.1 GCA_017940445.1 Pyramidobacter sp.
CGGCAACAAGCAGAAAAAGGGCGACATGCGCACGCCTGAAGGCGTGTTCTCCGTACAGCAGATCCAAGACGCCAGCTCGTGGACGCACGACTTCGGCGACGGCAAGGGCGTGATCAAAGACGCCTATGGCCCGTGGTTCATCCGCCTGAAGACGCCTCCGCATACGGGGATCGGCATCCACGGCACGCATGATCCCGACTCGATCCGCACGCTGGCCAGCGAAGGCTGCATCCGTCTTCGCAACGACAACCTGAGAAAGCTGAAAGAACACGTCAAAGTTGGCATGAAGGTCGTCATCGGTCCCAATTCCGGCAGCGCTGCTGTCGAAGACGTGAAGCCTGCGCCCAAAAAAGCGAGCGTGAGCGCTCCGAAGCAGACGGCGAATAAAGCCGGCAAGACTGCTGTAAAGAAGTCGACGCAGAAGAGCCGCAGAAGAAAATAAGATTTTTTCGATTTGCCCCTTGCATTTTTGCGACAGTTCTGCTATCATTCCCTTTGTCGCCACGAAACGGCGCACGTCGCGGGGTGGAGCAGTCCGGTAGCTCGTCGGGCTCATAACCCGAAGGTCAGAGGTTCGAATCCTCTCCCCGCAACCAATAAAGGCGGTATAGCTCAGATGGCTAGAGCATGCGGTTCATACCCGCAGTGTCACTGGTTCGACTCCAGTTACCGCCACCAACAATAACCCCCTCGGAGAAATCCGAGGGGGATTTTTTGTTGTTATGATCATCTCTGGCAGCTTAGCTTTACGACAGCTCAACGCCAAGAAAAACTTGGTAGGTGTGTGCAGAATTTACTTTTTCCCTGCGCAAATCCCGATTTTTTGCTATACTCTTTTCAGTGATTTTATTATCCTCAGGGAGGTCGTTATGATGAGTCCTGTTGTCTATTTTGTGATCGTGGCGGTCCTGGTCGGGCTGTGGGGCGTGACGGTGTACAACCGTCTGGTGCGCTTCTGCGCACGGCGGGAAGAAGGATGGAGCGGTGTGCTGGTGCAGCTCAAGCGCCGTCATGACCTGATCCCCAATCTTGTGGCGACGGCCAAGGGGCTGGCTGGGCACGAAAAGGACCTGATGATGAGCGTCACTCAGGCCCGCGCAGCGCAGGGCGGCGCTTCTGTCGCGGATGTGGCCAGCGCTGAAAACGCGCTCACCTCGGCGCTGGGACGCTTCCTTGCCATTGCTGAAAACTATCCTCAGATCAAGGCCGACGCGGCGTTCACGCAGCTCATGGGCGACCTGAGCAAGGTGGAGGACGATGTTCAGCTGGCACGCCGCTATTACAACGGCACGGTGCGCGAGTACAATGTGGCTGTGCAGTCGTTCCCGTCGTCGCTGCTGGCCGGCCTGTTCGGCTTCGGCAAGGCGGACTTCTTTGAACTGTCCTCTCCGTCCGAGGCCGAAGCGCCTAAAGTTGATTTCGCGTAGTTCGCGAGCTCACAAAAAAACAGCCTCGTCCGGCACATGCCGGGCGGGGCTGTTTTTTGCCAAAGATTTTCGGTTCAGTTTTTCTGAAGCGATGTATAATAACAAAAGACTTTTCGGAATTTCTCGAGGTGAAGTTCATGAACGAAAAATGGAAGAAGCGGCTTGACACGGCATGGGAGTGGACGCGGCTGTTCTTTTACGGTGCGTCGTTCGACAAGCGCATGGGCGTTGTCCGCAAAGAGGCCAACGACGTGAACGACGAGGTGATGCTGCTGCTGTTCGGCGATTATCTGGGCATCCCCAACCCGCTCTCGTACTACATGATCGAGCTGCTGCCCTACGTGGCGCACGACATGCCCGGCTGGGAGCGGCGCATGATGAACCGCGAGATGATCATGGCTGAAAAAGCCGGTCAGTACGGATTTGACGGCTGATACGATTTTGCGGTCAATAGGCTTTTCTGCCGTATAAAGGAGATAATTCAGAATGACTTACAAGCGTTTTACGTTCTTTGGCGGCAAGGGCGGCACGGGCAAAACCACGTCGTCCTCAGCCTACGCGCTCCATCTGGCTCGAAGCGGCGTGCGCACGCTGGCTGTTTCGACCGATCCCGCCCACTCGCTGGCCGACGCGTTCGGAAAGAAGATCGGCAGCTCGATCGTCAAGCTGGAGGACAACCTCTGGGCCATCGAGATCGACGCAGGGCTCGAAGCGCAAAAGTACATGGAAGGCGTCAAGGAGCAGATGCGCCGCATCGTCAGCCCTGCCATCGTTGCCGAGCTTGAAAAGCAGCTGCGCGTCGCCTACGTTTCGCCGGGCGCAGAGGAGTCGGCCATCTTCGACTGCTTTGTCGACCTCATGGAGAAGGCGGGCAGCGACTACGACGCCATCGTCTTCGACACCGCGCCCACCGGGCACACGCTGCGCCTGCTGACGCTGCCTGAAGTGCTCGGCGTGTGGATGGAGCATCTTCTTGAAAAGCGCAATAAAGCCATGGACATGATGAAGATGGCCGCGCATTACGAGCGCGATCTCCAGGAAAAGATCAAGAACGATCCCGTCCTCAGCCTCCTCAGCAGGCGCCGTGAGCGCTTTCAGCGCGCCCGCGATCTGCTGACCGATCAGGATCTGACCACGTTCCACTTCGTGCTCAACGCCGAAAAGCTGGCCGTGCTCGAGACGGAGCGAGCCGTAGAGAGCATGAAGGAATTCCACATCGACGTGGGCCCCCTGATCGTCAACCGCGTCCTGCCGCCGGAGACGGGGCCTTTCTTTGCGAATCGCCGCCGCCAGCAGGCCGGATATCTGGAACAGATCAGGGCGGAATTCGGCAAGTACGGCGTTGTTGAGGTCCCCATGCTCGACAGCGACATCGAGGGCATCGCCGAGCTGGAAAAAGTGGCCCCCATGCTGGCCGTGCTCGACAAGGAGAATTAGCCCTTTTCGACGCAGATTCGGACAGCCGTATAAGCGGCGCGCAGCCGTTCGAACGACACAGCGCAGTTGGCCGGGCTGGGCGAGGGCAGCGTGACTGCGGGGATGCCCGTCTTCGGCTCGATCAGACGTCGGTACAGAGAGGCCGCACGAGTTCCCGTGCAGAAGATGCTGCGGATCGGCGCCTGATCGAGGATCACGGAAAGATCGTTGGCGATGGGATCCTTGATGCTCGCATCGCTCGCGCCCCTGATCTCGCAGCTGCGGAGCACATCCCACAGCGCCAGGCGGTGCGACAGCGCGAACGCTTTTCGCTCGTCCGCCGTCATCGGAAACGGCGAGTCGAACACAGCGGCCAGCACGCGCCAGAAACGATTCTGCGGATGACCGTAGTAAAACCCTGCTTCGCGCGACTTGGGCGACGGCATCGTGCCGAGGAGCAGCGCGCGCGACCGCTCGTCAAACAGCGGCGCGATCGGATGGACGATATGCATGGCA
>JAGAYQ010000186.1 GCA_017940445.1 Pyramidobacter sp.
TGAGTGATGAACATGTAGGTCAGCCCCATCTCCTCCTGAAGGTCCTGCATCAGGTTGATGATCTGCGCCTGAATCGATACGTCAAGCGCCGAAACTGGCTCGTCGCAGACGATGAACTTGGGTTCCAGGGCCAGCGCACGAGCCACGCCGATGCGCTGGCGCCGTCCGCCGTCGAGCTCGTGAGGATAGGAATTGGCCAGACGCCGCGCCAGTCCGACGGTGTCCATCAGCGAAGCGACGTGACGGGCCAAGTCGCGCTCGCTGCGATGCTTTTTGTAGATCAGCAGCGGCTCGGCGATCAGCTGTCCGACAGACATGCGAGGATTGAGCGACGAGAACGGATCCTGAAAGATCATCTGCATGTCTTCGCGCAGATCTTTGATCTGCTTTTCGTTCACGCGCGAGATATCGCGTCCGTCCAAGATGATCTCGCCGGAGGTCGGCTCGTGCAGATGGATGACCGTGCGTCCCAGCGTCGATTTGCCGCAGCCGGACTCTCCGACGACGCCGAGGGTCTTGCCGCGCTCAATGGTGAAAGAGACGTTGTCGACAGCATGCAGCAGGCCGCGTGGGGTCTCGAAATACTTTTTCAGATCGGTGACTTTAAGGATGGCTGTCATGGCGTCACTTCCCCTCTTTCACAAAGTTCAGACAGCGAACGAAATGCCCGCTTTCGATCTCAGTGACAGGAATGTCACCGCAGCGGCAGGCTTCTCTGGCGTTCGGGCAGCGCTCGGCAAAGACACAGCCGGAGGGCAGATTGGCGGGATCGGGCATCAGGCCGGCGATCGGCTTGAGCCGGCGTACTTTCTTGTCGAAATTGGGGATGGAGCCAAACAGCCCCAGCGTGTACGGGTGCGCCGTGCGGTTATAGATATGCTCAAGCGTGCCGTATTCGACGATCTGTCCCGCATAAACGATGCCGACGCGGTCGCACACTTCGGCAACGACGCCGAGATCGTGCGTGATCAGGATCAGCGACGTGCCGAAACGTTTTTTCAGCGTCTCTATCAGGTGCAGCACCTGCTCCTGGATCGTCACATCCAGCGCAGTCGTTGGCTCGTCGGCAAGCAGGAGCGAGGGATTGCAGGCCAGGGCGATGGCGATGACGATGCGCTGCTGCATGCCGCCGGAGAACTGATGCGGATATTCGTTGCAGCGTTCGCCTTCGATGCCGACCATCTCCATCATCTCCATGGCCTTGCGGAGAGCTTCTTTTTTCGTCACGTTCTGGTGAAGGCTGACGACCTCGGCGATCTGGTCTCCAACGGTGAGCACGGGATTGAGCGCTGTCATCGGGTCCTGGAAGATCATCGAGATCTCGTGTCCGCGGATGCGGCGCATATCTTCTTCCGATTTTTTCGTAAGGTCCTCGCCTTTATAGAGGATCGAACCGCTCACGATCCGGCCCGGAGGGTTGGGGACAAGCCGCATGATCCCCAGAGCCGTTGTCGTCTTGCCGGCGCCGGTCTCGCCGACGAGGCCGAGCGATTCTCCCTGATCCAGCTCAAAGCTGATGCCGTTGACGGCCTTGACGACCGATTTATCGACAAAGTAATGGATCGTCAGATCTTTGACCTCGAGGATCCTTTTGCTGTCGTTCATGGAATTCCCCTCCGATCATCAGGACTTGAGCCGCGGGTCGAGCGCGTCGCGCAGGCCGTCGCCGAACAGGTTGAAAGCAAACACCGTGATCATGATGGCGACGCCGGGGAACGTGATCAGGTTCCAGTGGTCGCGGATGAACTGCCGGCCGGTGGAGAGCATCCCGCCCCACTCAGGCGTCGGCGCAGGCACGCCCAGGCCGATGAAGCTGAGTCCGGAGATCGTCAGGATCGCCGTGGCAATGCCCATCGACACCTGAACGATGATCGGCGCCATGGCGTTGGGCAGCACGTACTTCCAGATAATGCGAAGGCTTGACGCTCCCGTAGAGCGGGCCGCCTCGATGTACTGCTCGCCGCGAACAGTGATCACAGCGGAGCGCGTCACGCGCGCGAAACTGGACATCAGCCCCAGGCCTATCGCCAGGATCAGATTGGGGATACTGTTCCCCAGCGCCGCAACGATCGAGATGCCCAGCAGCAGGTTGGGCACAGCCAAAAGCACGTCGACGCAGCGCATGATCACGTTGTCGATCCAGCCGCCGTAAAATCCGGCGATGCATCCGGCAGCGGTACCGATCACGCAGGCGATGAGCACTGAGCTGAGCCCGATCGTCAGCGATGTGCGGCAGCCCCAGATGACGCGGGTGAAGATGTCGCGTCCCAGTTCGTCAGTCCCCATCCAGTGCTGCGAAGACAGCGGCAGGTAGCGCATCCTCAGGTTCGGCTTCGCGTAGTCAGGGCCGCTGATCTGTCCGGGAAAGAGCGCGCAGATCACGAGCACGATGATGATCGCCAGTCCCAGGACCGCAGCCCGGTTGCGCATGAAGCGCTTGAGGATGTCCTTCATCTGGCCGCGGCTGGTGATCGAGATCTCTTCAAGAGATTCGTCCAGCACGGTCGTGTTTTCAAGGTCGTTCATTTACGCTCCCCCCTCTGCTGACTTCTTCACGTACTGAGAACGGCGGGGCTTGAGGTACTGCGAGCGGATACGGGGATCGACATAAGCGTACAGCACGTCGACGATCAGATTGACGATCGACATGGCCAGGGCGATGAACATGATGCCGCCCTGCACGAGCGGCGCGTTCTTCACCTTGATAGCGCCGATGATCAGATTGCCGAGTCCGGGGATGGCAAAAACCACCTCGCTGATCGCGGCACCGCCGAGCATCTTGCCGAAGTTGACGCCGACCACGGTCATGACAGGGATGATCGCGTTACGGAAAGCATGATGCCAGACGACTTTCATCTCGGTCTGCCCCTTGGAACGGGCCGTGCGCACGTAATCCTGACGGATCGCCTCAAGCATGCTCGACCTTGTCATGCGCATGACAGCCGCCGCCGAAGAGGTGCCGATCGTCAGCGCCGGCAGCACGACATGCTTCCAGGAGCTGAAGCCCGAAGACGGAAACCACTTGAGCACGACTGAAAAGAGGATGATCAGCAGCAGTCCCTGCCAGAAGTTCGGCATCGACACGCCGATCATCGCCAGGACGCGGCAGATATTGTCCCATATCGTGTACTGTTTCACCGCTGAGACGATCCCTGTGACGATCCCCAGGACGACCGCGATCAGCGTGCTGAAAAAGGCCAGCTGGAACGTCGTCGGGAAGCGGCTCATGATCTCCACGATCACGGGCTGCTTCGTCGTGTAGGAGATTCCCAGATCGCCGGTGAGCGCTTTTTTGATGTAGTTGAAATACTGGATGATGAACGGTTCGTTGAGACCGTTTTCGGCGCGAAACTTCGCCTTGTCCTCCACCGTCGCCATATCGCCGAGGATGTAATCCTCCGGCTTTCCGGGCGAAAAGTACATCATGCTGAACACCAGCAGGACGACGCCCAGCATAACAGGGACCATCATCAGGATGCGTTTGCCGATAAACTTAAGCATACGCCGCTATTCTCTCCTTCCTCGCGTACTATCTTTCTTGAAAAAGCAGCCGGATCCCGTGAAGAGTCCGGCTGCTTCTGTGTTCATATGACCCGTGAACGATGATTACTCTTCGACTTCCCAGTCCTTCACGTTGACGCGGAAGATCGTCGTGGGCATGATGAAGTTCTTGATCTTGTCGCTGACGCCGAAGATCGTGTCAGCCTCGGCAAACGGGATCGAATAGCGCTTCTCATAGAGATAATCCTGGATCTCGCTGAGCAGGGCCTTGCGCTCCTCGCGGCCGTAGAGCGTCTTCAGCTTCTTGAGCATGCCGTCAAGCTTCATATCGTTGGGCGCAAGGCGTGAGCCGAACTCCTTTTCGTAAATGATGAGGATGTTGGAGATCTCGTTGGCCGTCGCCGTGCGGATCGAAGCCTCCCAGGGGCCCTGAGCCTCGCGGGTGGCCAGAGCGCTCTGCTCGATGTGAGCGTTCACGCCGATCGCAGCCCAGTACGCCTGGACGATCTCGCCCATCTGCTGATACAGAGCTTCGGGCAGCAGGTGCAGCTCGATGTCGAAGCCGTTCGGATAGCCGGCCTCGGCCAGGAGAGCCTTGGCCTTCTCAGGATCATACTTCCAGCCGCCCATGTCCTTCCAGCCCTCGACGATCGAGGGGTACACGCCCGTCATCGCGTGCGCGTGACCGTCGAACGAAGCGTCGGCCAGAGCGGGGATGTCGATGGCGTAGGACAGAGCGTAGCGGACCTTCTGATTGGACAGGATGGGATGGTTCATCGCCATCGTCACGAGGTAGTACTTCTCGGAACGGCCGGACTCGACATGATAGCCGTCGATCGCGTTGACGCGGTCAATGTCGGAGCCGTTGATGTAGAACGCGAAGTCGGCGGCGCCGGTCTCGAGCTCGATCACGCGCGAAGCAGGCTCGGGCACGAACTTGAGCAGCACGTTCTTCGTCTTGGCGGGCGTGCCCCAGTACTTTTCGTTGCGCTCAAAGAGGATGCTGGCGCCGTTGGTCCACTTGACCAGCTTGTACGCGCCGGAACCGATGGGAGCGCGGGCGTAGTCCTTCTCGCCCATCTCCTCCATGGCCTTCTTGCAGCCGATCCAGCAGCGGCCGCTGGCAAGGACGTTGAATACAGGCGCGTAGGGATTGTGCATGGCAAGCACGACCGTGTAGGGATCTTCTGCATAGGAAGCCTTTTCATCGTACCAGATCATCGTCGAGTACGAGGTGGAATCGTCCTTCGTGCGGGCAAGGCTGAACAGAACGTCCTCAGCCGTCAGCGGGTAGCCGTTCGAGAACACCACGTCATGACGCAGGTGCATGCGCAGGTGCGTGCTGTCGATGAACTCCCAGCTCGTCGCCAGACGGGGGATCTCCTTGCCCTCGCGGTCAAGATCGACCAGCGAGTCGTAGATCAGCGTCATAACGATGTTGTTGGAGATGCCGTTGCCGCGGCGGGGATCGAGCGTGTCGGGCTCAAGCTCGTTCACCATCGTGATGGTGTCCTTGAACTTCGCCTGCGCAGGCGCATGGGCCATTCCCATGAGCACGCCGGCGCACAGAACTGCTGCCAGATACTTTTTCATGATTCTTCCTCCTGCTTCGATTTGATTTACTGAAGGATACACTGATTAAATGAGCCCACAGGGCGCGGGTGAATTCATCAACGTTTCCTGAAATCACGGCGCTCTGCCGTTATTTCCTGATCGTATCGTACACGTCGCCGCGGCGGTTTTTCAGCGACGGCAGATTCGCGCGCACCTTGTCGAGATAATCAAGATCGATCTCGCCGATCGCAATGCCGGCGCGTTCGGGAGCACGGGCGACGATCGTACCCCAGGGATCGATGATGACGCTGTCGCCGAACGAATCGGACACGCCGCGCTTTTTGCCGTACTGACCGGCGGCAACGACGTAGCATGTGTTTTCGATCGCGCGGGCGCGCAAAATCGCTTCCCAGTGGTCCTTGCCGGTCGCCATGCGGAAGTTGGCGGGCGTGAAGAGGATCTGCGCGCCCTGGAGCGCCATCCAGCGGTACATTTCAGGGAAGCGGATGTCGTAGCAGATCGACAGTCCCAGATGCCCCATCTCCGTCTCCACGGTGACCATCTTGTCGCCGGGCTTGATCTTCGCCGACTCCTCCGCGACCGAACCGTCCGGCAGCGTGATGTCGAACGTGTGCAGCTTGCGGTATTTGGCGACCATTTTCCCGGTGGGATCGAGCACCGCCGTCGTGTTGAACTTGCGGTCGCCTTCTGGATTCACCTCGGCAATGCTGCCGCAGTGGATCCAGATGCCGTGCTCGCGGGCCTTCTCGGCCATCAGCGAAATCGTGCGTCCCTCGGGGACCAGCTCCGGGGCTTCCTGCCCGTCGTCAATGACGTTGAACACTTCCGGGAACGAGACGAACTTCGCCCCCTTCGCTGCTGCCTCGTCGATGAATCCGCAGGCGGCCTTGAGATTGGCATCCTTGTTGTCGCGGGTATCCATCTGGATCACCGCCATCAGGTACTTTCTCATCATTTCATCTCCGTATCCGGGTTAATTCCACTGTATCAGGAACGCGACAATGCGCTCCACAGCCTTCGTGACGATCTGCTCGCCTTTTTCGGCGCTGGCCGGCGTGGGATCGCCGACGTGCGCTTCAGGGTACATTTCAACAAACGGCGTAAACGTCGGGATGTCGGCGTATTCATTTGTGAGCAGTCCCACGTCCTTGAACCGCTCCGTCTTCACCAGATCAGGGCGCAGATACATGAACGTCGAAGTTCCCGCTTCGGCCGCGTGCGCGTGCGCGGGGCGGCCTTCGTACTTGAGCACGTCCTTGCACAGCGGCTGGATGAAACGCCACCAGTCGATCAGGCAGCACTTCACGCCTTTGGTGCGGCGCAGGTGAGTGCCGATCTCAGTGATGACCGAAACGTTGCCAAGGTGCGGTCCGATGAAGCAGAAGCGGTTCACGCCGGTCTCGACAAGGCTTTCAACGATATCGAGCAGGTAATTGCGCAGCGACTCGGGACGGACGGTGATCGTGCCGCCCTCGGGAGCAAACAGGCTTTCGGAGTAGCCGACGGGCACCGAAGGCCCAACGACCCAGCCGATTTCTTTCGATACGCGCTCGGCGATGTCTTCGGCAACAAGCGTATCAGCCCCGACGGGAAGGTGAGGTCCCCACACCTCAAACGCGCCAACGGGAAGGAGCATCGCGTGAGTTTTTGCGACCTCAGCGCGATAATCGACGTAGTTCATCTCTTTCATCAGCATTGCGGCATTCCTCCAAAATATTTCATTATCGTTATTTAATTTTTACGCTTTACGGAGTCATTATAACATTATACCTTCGAAGCGCAATATAGACTTAATTACTAAATGCAGGTCATAAATTTTGACTTTTTACCCAAGGAGCGGCACTGATGCTTTCGGCACAAAAAAACTGCCCCTCGACGGGGCAGTTCAATTTGTTCTGTGCAGCTTATCCATTCATGAGCCGATGATCGCGCCTTCGGAGGCGCGCACCGGGCGACGGTCAAGGCGGGCGCGAAGATAGTCCCGCTCATCGCGAAGCTCGGCCAGAAGACGGTCTTTATCCTGCGGCAAGCGTCCTTCCATCGTCACGACGTTCGAGGGATGCAGGCCGAAAAAGACGCAGTCATCGAGTTCCAGCCGCTCGATCAGCGTCTCTTCCTCGTCGAAGTACTCGCCGAATGTGCTCTCCGCAAAAGCGCCGCTCTTTATAGCCTCGTACAGCGGGCAGCCGGGATCGGCGTGGAGCGTGCCGGTGAAGATCAGATTCGGCTGCGTTGCGCTGAGCAGTTCGGCTGTAGCGATCGCGTTTTCGGAGCGCAGAGCGGGGCCGGCCGCACCGAGTATGACGTTCGCGCCCCAGGGGATGCCGGCGCGTTTCAGCCGCAGAAGTTCATGCCGTGCCTGAGCTGCGGTATAGCCTTTGTTCATCCATCGCAGCGCTTCATCAAGCCCGCTTTCCACACCGACGTTCAAATCGCCGACGCCCGCTTCGCGCAGACGCTCCAAATCGTCGTCGCTCTTGGAAGCGATGTTTTTGATCGAGGCGTACATCGCGATCATTTCCACGCGCGGCAGATACGCATGAA
>JAGAYQ010000187.1 GCA_017940445.1 Pyramidobacter sp.
GTGCCTTCTTTGAACCAGGCGTCCCAGACGCTGTTGAACTCTTTGAAATTGCGCATGTCGGCCAGATAGACGGTAGCGGAGAGGACGTGCTCCATGTCGGAGTTGTACTTCTCAAGGGTCTTTTTCAGGCCCTCAAGGCAGTCTTTGGCCTGGACGGCGATGCTGCCGCCGTTTTCGCCGACCTGGCCGGAGAGGTAGAGCACGCCGTTGTGCTCGACGGCTTCGTGAAAGCGTCCGTTGCAGTTGTAACGTTTGATGGTCATGGTGTGTTTTTCTCCTTTCAATTATGCCGCATCCACGCGGCATTTTTTTCAAGCATTGCTAGAGCGGCTTGCGCTCCTGTTTCCCTTCTACAAAAGCGAACTCGCAGGCGATGGGATGGCCTTGCACGTCGTCGATCTCGAAGCAGAAGCGCAAAATCGGCGTGCCCGCGTCGACGCCCATCATGAGCGCGACGCGCTCGTCGCAGATCACGGGCTGGGATGAGACGAAGGTCTTTCCCGGGGTGACGTCGCAGCGGCGTGCAAGTTCGGCAAACGTCAGTTCGCCAAGCTGTTCTTCCACGACGGGAGCGAAGATCAGCTCGGGAAGGAACAGCTGTTCAGCGCAGAAGGGAGCGCCGTCGACGTACTTGACGCGGTCAATGACGACGACGCGCTGTCCTTCGCGCAGGCGGAGGACTGAAGCGACTTCGGGGGAAGGCTCTTCAACCGCGACGCCGAGGCTTTTGTGCTCGCCGGGAATGGAGAGGTCGTCCACGGTGGTCGCCATTTCTGACAGGCTGGACTTGGTGTAGAACTCTTTCTTGGCTTTCGGGGCAGAGACGAAGGAACCTTTGCCCTGGATGCGGTAGATGGCGCCGTCTTTGACGAGCTCGCGCAGTGCCATCGCGACGGTGACGCGCGAGCAGCCGAACTGGCGGCCGAGCTCGGCCTCGGTGGGGATGGTTGCGCCGGGTGCCCACTCGCCGGATTTGATCTTGTCGAGGATAAACTGCTGGATACGCATATAGATTGGAACGCCCATAGATTTCTGTCCTTTGCTTCGTGTTATGCTTGCCGCCTGAAGCGGTGCGAAAAGTGCAATCTCATTCATTTTGATTGTATCAAACTCCTCAAAAATTACAAGCTTTCCGGGGAGCGTGTTGAACGGCGCAGAGCGTTACGACGAAGCTTTTCGGCTGAAGGTCGTTCGCACTGTATGCGCGATCATGAACAGCAGGAGGAACGCGCCCAGGTAGCCGCCGAAGCCGTAGATGGTGTTGACGAGCGTTTTGTAGGGCAGGCAGACGGAGATGACGACGGCGGCAAGCGTCAGCAGCACGGCGAGGAAGCGGTGACGCACGGTCCCGCCCTCGGCAAAGCGTGTGCTGACGGTCCACAGCAGGGGAACGGAGGCGGTGTAGATGCCTGCGTAGATGACGAACGAAAATGCCTGAGCGAACACGGGCGAGATGCGGCGCGCCATGAGCAGCGTTGGGATGTCGGCCGCGGCAGAAGTGCGGATGGTGGCGATCAGGGCGAGCGAGACGATGATCATGGCGGCGCTGATGGCGGCAACGGCGCTGAATGTGGCACATTTCAGCTCACGGCGGCCTTTTTTCGCGCCCAGCTCGGTCATGAACGGCGCGTAAAAGAGGATGACGAAGCCGACGTTGGAGAGGGTGGCGGTGAAGAAGCTGGAGCCGATGCGGGGAACGTTCACCTCACCGGTCTCGATCATCTTCATGCCGGCGGCGATCTTATCCGCCTCGAGCCAGACGGTGACGCGCGAGCAGCCGAACTGGCGGCCGAGCTCGGTCTCGGTGGGGATCGTTGCGCCGGGTGCCCACTCGCCGGATTTGATCTTGTCGAGGATAAACTGCTGGATACGCATATAGATTGGAACGCCCATAGA
>JAGAYQ010000188.1 GCA_017940445.1 Pyramidobacter sp.
GAATACAGCTCGCCGAAGTTGATGGCCACGGGCGCAGAGCCAAGCTGCTCAAACGTGTCGAGACGCATCTTGTCGGGCGTCACGCGGAGCTTCAGACCCTTGATGTCCTCAGGGACGGCCACCGGCTTCACGTTGTTCGTGATGTGGCGGAACCCGTTCTCCCACCAGGCGAGACCGACGATCCCCTTGCTGCCGAGCAGATTGAACAGATACTCGCCGAGCTTGCCGTCAAAAGCCTTGTAGGCGGCTTCGTGCGTGGGCCAGGCATAGGGAAGCGCTTCGATGCCGAACTTCGCGTCGATCGACTGGAACGAGCCGCCGCCGATCAGACCGGCGTCGATGATGCCGAGCGTCAGGCCTTCGACCATATCCTTTTCGTTGCCGAGCTGGCCGCTGGGATACACCTGAATGTTGACGCGGCCTTCAGTAGCCTTGCCCACTTCCTCGGCAAAACCGGCAAGGTTTTTGTGCCACGAGTGGTCGGTGTTGAGAACGTGCCCCACTTTGATCGTCACCGCAGCCGAAGCGGCCGAGACCAGAAGCGCGGATGCCGCAAAAGCGGCGAACAGAACTGAAAGAGTTTTCTTAGACATCAATGGTTCCTCCTCTGTATTTTTCATTATGAATTCATTGCGAATTCAGCATAAACACTCAGCCAATGCCTAGCGCTTGGCGACCACCGCAAAAAACACGAGCGGCGAAGCGCCGTCATTTCGCAGGCCGTGAGACATCCCCCGCAGCGTCGTAAAGATATCGCCGCTTCGCGCGGGAACTTCTCCGCCGTCGAAAAAATAGGTTCCTTCACCGGAGACGATGGCGTAGACCTCTTCATCGTCCTCGTGCCGGTGAAAGCCGATGGAAGCGCCCGGCTCAAGCTCGATGCGTGCCGCTGTCTGAAAACAGGCGCCGTCCTGCGGCAGGGAGGACGCGAAGAACTTCGCTTCGCCCGCGCCGCCTCGGAGACTCTTTTTGATGCTCGGCTCAGAAGCCTGCTTGATGCATCCCATGTGCGTAAACCTCAATTTTATATATTGTTCTATTTTGAACTGAGGTAACTATATCAGAACAGTATTTCCGTGTCAAGGACAAAAATAAACTGATTTTTATTTTTGACGAATGAGGCAGCACATCAGAAGCAAGGCTTGTTTTTACACATGCCCTCCGACAGCAAAAGAAGCGCAAAGCCATGTCAAACACAGCTTTGCGCTTCTTTTTCCGTTCTTCAAATGCCGCTTATTTCTTGAAAATACTGATGACAGCGACCAGCATGACGATGATCAGCAGGATGTTGAGCAGCAGCGGATCCATCGATATGGCCAGCATCACGCCCAGGACCGAGGCGGCGCTGCCGGCGGTCATCGCGGCAAGCACCATCTTGCGGTTGTACAGGCCGCCCCTGACGATCGACACGCCGCCGCTCATGGGAACGATGATGCCGAGCACGATCGTCAGTGTCAGGGCGGCAACGGGCGAAAGCCCCAGCAGCAGGAGCATGGTCACGGCAATGGGCTTGCAGGGAACGCCCATCATATTGATAAAGCCGATGCCGACACAGCCCGCGCACATGGCGAGCAGCTTTGCACCGCGC
Source organism: Pyramidobacter sp. (assembly GCA_017940445.1). Classification (GTDB taxonomy): domain Bacteria; phylum Synergistota; class Synergistia; order Synergistales; family Dethiosulfovibrionaceae; genus Pyramidobacter. The sequence continues at coordinate 1,589 of JAGAYQ010000188.1, forward strand.
AGGCCGACATCGCTTCCGGTCACACCAGCGCCGACGGCCATTTTGACGATCAGCGCCGCCATGGAGCACAAAAGCGCATAACCCATGATCTTTTTGATCGCCGCGCCGTTCATGCGGCTGACCGCGCGTCCGCCGCCAACAGCCCCGGCCGCGAGGCAGAGCATAAACAGAAGCAGCGTCAGCGCATCAGCAGAATTCTCCGCCTGCAGATAGCTGAAGGAGATGAACGCCCCGGGCACGATCGTCGAAGCGATGAGACAGCTGGGGAGCCCTTTGTCGTCAGAAAGCTTCAGCTTCTTGATCATCAGCGTGTTGAGCAGAAAGTCCGAGACGCCGATGGTGCACACAAAAAAGATAAAGAATTCAAGCACGCTGATCAGCTTCAGATCTCCGGGCGCGCTTCTGAGCGCTTCTCTGTTTTTGATAAGTTCCCGGCCCAGGACGAACGCATAGATCAAACCGCCCAGGAGAAAAATGTCACCTACGATTTTTGGAACATTCATGCGCCTCCGCCTTTCTGAACGGGCTTGCAGCCCGATCCATTCTTTGCGTTTGTTTTCAAATAATTATAGCGCGACAAGACCCCGCCCGCAAGGAAGAAAACGCGAGACACGATTTGCCTCCGCCCACGTTTCTCCCGCTTCGATACCGCTCCCTTCTCTTGATTTGTACTGTCGTTAGCAGTACAATAATGACAAAGGAGATGATCTTATGCCAACTGCAACGCTGAACATCAGGATCCCCAGCGCCGAAAAGATGAAAGCTGAGGCGATCCTGTCAACTCTTGGACTCAATGCCAGCGAGGCTGTGCGCATGTTTTACCGCCAAATCATCTTTACAGGCGGACTGCCGTTTGAGATCAAGCTGCCGCCCGAGACGATCCAAGCCATGCGCGACGCTGAAGAAGGGCGCACAGAACCTTTGACGATGGAAGAACTGCAGGCGCAGCTGGATGCGATCCATTGAGCAGACCAAAGCGTTCAAGCAGGACTTCAAGCGAGAGAGCACAGGGCGTTATCGTCTTATCCTGAAAGAAGAATTCAGGGATATCGTCCTCGACCTGGCCAATGACAGACCGCTCAAGGAACGCTATTGCGATCACGCGCTCACAGGCAGCAGGAAGGGCTTCCGCCTGTGTCACATCCGTCCCAACCTTGTGCTGCTGTATCTGAAGATCAACGATGAAGTGCGGGTCGTCCGGCTTGTCCGGCTGGGCGATCATAAAAAAGTCCTTGATATCGAATAGCACCGCGCGGCCGCCCATATCCGGGGTGGCCGCATACTTTTGCGTTTTCGCGTACCGTCCGTGCAAGAGGTCACTTGTAGAAGCGCGGCACGCGCTTGCCTACGGCGCAGAGGATCTCATAGGGGATCGTATCGCAGAGTTCGGCGTCGGTCTCGCAGAGGACGTGCTCGCCGAACACTTCGACCTCGTCGCCGGTTTTGACTGCGGGAAGGTCGGTGACGTCGATCATACACATATCCATGCAGATGCGGCCAACCTGCTGCGCCATGCCGCAGGGCGTGAGCACCCGCATCTTGTTCGAAAGGGAACGGAACAGGCCGTCGGCGTAGCCGATGGGCAGCACGGCAATGCGGCTGTCGCGCTGTGTGAAGAACGTGCGGCCGTAGCTGATGGACGTGCCGCTCGTGTAGTCCTTGATCGTTGAGATGACCGTCTTGAGCGTCATCACGGGCTTCATGCCCATCTTCCGGGCCAGGTCGCCCGCGCCGTAGAGGATGATGCCGCACCGCACCATATCCCCCGCCCATTCGGGATAGCTGGCGATGCCGCCGGCGTTGCAGCAGTGACGCAGACGGAACTTGAAATTCCCCTGCGTCTCCACCGCTTCGATCATGCGCACAAAGCGCTCGTGCTGCACTCGGGTGAACGCCGCGTGCTCTTCAGCAGATTCGTCCGCGACGCTGAAATGCGTGAACACACCTTCAACGTCAAGGCCGGGCAGCCGAAGCACTTCGAGGATGCCGCGCAGACTGTCCTCAAAATGCGCGTCGTCGCACTGAAAGCCGAGGCGCCCCATGCCGGTGTCGAGTTTGATGTGAACTTTCATCTTCTGCCCCAGCTTCACCGCCGCTTCTGAAAAGAGCCTGGCGCATTCGCAGTCCTCCACGGTCTGCGTCATGCCGATGCGGATGATGCGCTCCGACTGATCGGCCGGCGTGAAGCCGAGCATCAGGATCGGCAGCGTCACGCCGTTCTGCCGCAGCTCCTCAGCCTCGTCGATGTTGGATACGGCCAGATACGACGCGCCGATCTTCTCCAGATGCTGCGCCACGCGCACAGCGCCGTGACCATAGGCATCAGCCTTCACGACCCCGAGCAGTTTGACGCCGGGCCCGACCTGTCTGCGGATGATCTCCAAATTATGAGTGATATTGCCAAGGTCGATTTCGGCCCAGGTCCGTTTCAGGGAGCTGCTCATCATCTTTACCTGCCTTTTCTGTGCCGCGCGGCATGGAGGGCCGCGGGAAGTTTTCCGATATTTAGCAATCATATCATATTTTTCTCTTTTGCGAGCGGCCGCCGCTCTTTCATGAGAAGATAGCGCCAGACGCTCCGGCGTGGTATAGTGTCAGCACAGAAGCACCGGGCGATAAAACGCGCCCGCGCAGACGAAACGGAGTGATGATGATGAATCTCTTTCTGTGTTACGACAAATGCAGCACCTGCAAAAAAGCCGAACAGTGGCTGAAGGACAACGGCATCCCCTACGAAAAGCGCCCTATCAAAGAAGAGCGTCCCACGGCGGAAGAGCTGCGTGAATGGCACGCCAAAAGCGGCCTGCCCATCCGGCGTTTTTTCAACACCAGCGGGATGCTCTACCGCTCGCTGAACGTCAAAGACCGCCTGCCCGGCATGAGCGACGACGAAGCGTATGCTCTGCTGGCCACCGACGGGATGCTCGTCAAGCGTCCGCTGCTGATCACCGATGATGCCGCCCTGCCCGGCTTTAAAGAGGCCGACTGGGCGAAGGCACTCAAAAAGTAGAAACGTCCTAAAGAACAGAGCCGTTTCACGCTGCCGAAAAAACGGCGCGCGGGACGGCTCTGTTTTATCA
>JAGAYQ010000189.1 GCA_017940445.1 Pyramidobacter sp.
ACGTTGATCTTGCAGATGCCGCGCCGGATCGTGTCCTGAAGCAGGCTGCGCCCTGTTCCGGACGCTCCGTGCAGCACGAGCGGCGTGTCCACGGCGGCTCTGATGGCTTCTAGAATGTCAAGGCGGATGTGCGGAGTGCCTTTGTACAGCCCATGCACGGTGCCGATCGACACGGCCAGTGCGTCGATGCCGGTGCAGCGCACGAACTCCGCAGCCTGAGCAGGGTCGGTGTAGAGCTCGACAGAGCCGCTGTCTTCCGCAGAATGAGCGCCGGTTTTCACGGCTCCCAGTTCGGCTTCCACATCCGTGCCGCGTTCAGCGGCCCAGGAAACGACCTGTGCGGTGTTGCGAACGTTGTCCTCAAAGGGCAGGGCGCTGCCGTCGTACATCACGGAATCAAAACCCGCGTCGATGGCTGCGCGCACGACGCCAAGATCAGCACAATGATCAAGGTGCAGTGCCCATTTTACATCCAGCCCTTCGGCGCAGCAGCGGGCAAGAGCGGCGGCCTGCGTGAAGGAAAGATTTTTGAGATAGCGCGCACCGAAGGCGAGAATGACGGGACGGCCGACGCTGTTTGCAGCCAGCAGCGCACCGCGGGCGCTTTCAAAACTGTAGAAGTTGACGGCGGCAACGGCCGTGCCCTCGGAGCGGGCGGCGCGCAGCAGTCGTGACATGAGATGCGGCATGGACATGACCTCCTTTGGGAAACAGAACGGGGTTCTTTCGGAGATGGAAAATAAATAACTCTGTTTAAAATAAATTAGTACTTAATTCACTGTTCGCTTTTTATCACCTCTTGCCGGTAATGTCAATCACGAAACGCCGCAGGCATTCCCTTGCGCGATGAACTTGCGGCTGTTAAGATACGGGAGTCCGGGATCCGGAGGAGGGGGAGTTTTTATGTCGTCTGAGCGTCCGCTCGTACTGCTGAAGAAAAATTATACATCGCTTTCATCCCACCAAAAGACAATCGCCGATTTTATCCTGGCGAATATCGATCGTGTATCGGGGCTCGCGATCAGCGAACTCTCGAATATCTGCCATGTGAGCAACACGACGGTCAACCGTTTTCTGAAAAAACTGGGGTATGAGTCGTATCCGGAGTTCAAGCTCGACCTTGCGCGCGAGCAGAGCGCTGCCGAAGCGGCCGAAGGCGCGGCTCCGCGATTCGAAGACGGCTATCAGGACATCCGCCGCGGAGCCTCTCCGCGTGAGGTGATCCATGCCGTAACGGCATCCGCCGCTTCCGTGATCCGCGATCTTGAATCCATGGTGCAGGCTGAAGATGTGGCTGCCGTCAGCCGGCTGATGCGTCAGGCACCCGTCGTGGCGTTCTATGGAACGGGAGGATCGTGTCCTGTTGCCATGGATGCGTTTCACAAGTTCATGCGCCTTGGGCTGCCGGTGTTTTTCAGCGAAAACACCCACCTGACGATGATCCGCATCGCTCATCTGCCGAAAGGGAGCGTCGTGCTGCTGTTCTCTCATACGGGGGAGAGCCGTGAAGTCCTGAGCTGCGCGCGTCTGGCTCGGGAAGCGGGAAGCCATGTCGTCGGCGTGACGAGCTACAACAGAAGTTCGCTGGCGTCTCTGTCCGATCTGGTGCTCCACAGCGCCTCATATGACGCGCTGCACTATACCGACGCGCTTGTGTCGCGCCTGGTGCAGCTCGTGCTGATGGACATCCTGTTCGTGACCGTATCCCTGGACATGGAGCCGGAAAGCTCGGAGCGTATCACGATGTCCCGCCGGGCGATCGCCTCAGAGAAAAAAAGAGCGCCGCTGCGCTGATTCAAAATAAAATGAGGGGCTGCTGCACGAAGCGTCGAGCTTTGCGCGGCAGCCCTTTTGCATGCAGGAATGGAAAAGGCACGGCGATGGTACAAGAGAAATCGGCACGATAATCGTGACTGTTTTTTGATTATGAATGAGGAAGACTTGATGATCGATTGAATAAAGTTAAGGGCGAACAATAAATTTTAATCGTATTTGCTCATCATCGGTGGTATAATATATGTTTGGTATTTGACGATAAAGTGCTAAGCTTTACGGTAATTTTTTTTCAAAGATTGTTAACAGCTCTGATTGCTGTGGACATGCGGCTCGAATAAAACCAGGACCGTCTGTGTGTATTTGATAAGGAAGGGGAGAGCTCTATGGCGAGCGCAATGGTGCGGAAAAGAAAGGGCTTTTCTCTGACGGAACTGCTGATCGCGATGCCGCTTGTCGTGCTGCTGGCTGGCGGTGCGCTGAGCATCATGTCGCTGAGCCTGAAGACATTTGAGAAACACGCGTTTTATGCCGCGCATCCTGGGTGGCAGAGCGCCGAGCGCTTCTTTGCCCTGATCGATTCTCACATCCGGCACTGCGGATTGGGCTTGCCGGTGGTCTGGGACCGTTCGCTGTTTTCTGACCTGCCTGTGATGTCGCAGCGCCCGGCTTGGTCCGATTGGGGCGAGCCGATCAGCGTCGGGCGTACGAATGCAGGCAACGGCTTTGTTTCAACCGGCTCGGACCCGGGAAACACGCTGCGGCTCGTTTCAGCAGCCGCTCCCGGCGTGACGCTTCTGAAAGGTTTTTTGGCATCCGCGGGGGATACGGTGCAGGCAGAACTGTCCTCTCCCGTCAAAAGTGAAGCAAACGTCTCGCCGGTCAGTTCGGCCAGCTGGCTCGTTGCGCCTGGCTGGCAGGTGCCGATGCGGCTTGCTTCGGCGGCTGACCAGGCGACGCCGACGCTGGCGTTTCGG
>JAGAYQ010000190.1 GCA_017940445.1 Pyramidobacter sp.
GATCGCCGCCCTGCTCGGCGTTGACGCAGCCGACACGGTGCACCTGGCCGTCGCGCTGGGATACCCCGCGCACAAAAGCACGATCGTCCCCGTGCCCGAAAGCGGCGTTTTGAAATACTACGTCGACGAAAACCGCGATTACTACGTGCCCAAAAAGCCGTTCGACGAGCTGGTGAAGATCGTCTAGCGCCGGCAAGCGGCCGGTGTCACATGGCGCATTGCTTATGCAGCGCCGCTTGTGAAGTTACTTAAATGATATATTCCTGACAAAACCGTCCGAAGACGTTTATACGTGCTTTGGACGGTTTTATTACATCAAGCCCCGTGTTTTGCGCGTTTTTGACGCTCTAATATTATCAAAGTCAACGCAACTTTTGAGCTGACATAGCCCGTTTGCCGTGATAAAATGTTCAGGTCTTATTTCGCATCTTCTTTCAGTCAATCGAAGCTGCGGGCTGGGACCAAACTGAACACCGGGGGGACACTATCATGGGCGGATTTTTCGCTGCGGCGCTGAGGGAAGACTGCGTTTTCGACCTGTTCTTCGGCACGGACTATCATTCGCATCTGGGGACGCGCCGCGCGGGGCTGGCGACGTACGGCAGGAAAGGCTTTGACCGCTCCATCCACAATATCGAGAACTCGCCGTTCCGCACCAAGTTCGAGAAGGAAGCCGTCTCCATGCAGGGACATATGGGCATCGGCTGCATCTCGGACTTTGATCCGCAGCCGCTGGTCGTGCGCTCGCATCACGGCACCTACGCGATCACGACGGTGGGCAAGATCAACAACCGCGAAGCGCTCACCGATCTGGTCATGAAAAACAGCGGCCTCCACTTCTTCGAGATGACCAACGGCGACATCAACCAGACGGAGCTTGTCGCCGCGCTGATCAACCAGAAAGACAACTTCGTCGAGGGCATCCGGTACGCGCAGCAGATGATCGACGGCTCGATGACGATCCTGGTGCTGACGCCGCAGGGCGTGTACCTGGCGCGCGACCGCTTCGGACGCACGCCGCTGGCTGTGGGACTGAAGGACGAGGGCTTCTGCGCCTCGTTCGAGCCGTTCGCGTATCTGAATCTCGGCTACCGCGACTACAAGGAGCTCGGCCCGGGCGAGATCGACCTGATGACGCCCGAGGGCGTGACCACGCTCGTCAAGCCGGGCGAGAAGATGCGCATCTGCACGTTTTTGTGGGTGTACTACGGCTATCCGTCGTCACGCTACGAGGGCGTTTCGGTCGAGCAGATGCGCTGCAAGTGCGGAGCGCTGATGGCCCGCCGCGACGGCATGACGCGCGATACGGCCGACACGGCCGCGGGCGTCCCCGACAGCGGCATCGCGCACGCGGTAGGCTACGCCAACGAGTCGGGCATCCCCTTCTCGCGCCCGCTGATCAAGTACACGCCGACGTGGCCGCGCAGCTTCATGCCCACGGTGCAGTCCAAGCGCGACATGATCGCACGGATGAAGCTGATCCCCGTGCACGAGCTGATCGAAAACCAGCGCATGATCCTCATCGACGACTCGATCGTGCGCGGCACGCAGCTGCGCAAAATGACGGAGTTCCTGTTCCGCACGGGCGCAAAGGAAGTGCACGCGCGTCCCGCCTGCCCGCCGATCATGTACGGCTGCAAGTACATCAACTTCTCGCGCTCCAACTCTGACATGGAGCTGATCGCCCGGCGCATCGTCAGCAAGCTGGAAGGACATGAGCCGACGCCCGAAGTGCTGGCCGAGTACGCCAATCCCGAGAGCGAGCGCTATCTGGCGATGCTCGAAGGGATCAGGGAGCAGATGGGCTTCACCTCGCTGCGCTATAACCGCCTCGACGACATGCTCGACGCCGTCGGCCTCGATCACTGCAAGCTCTGCACCTACTGCTGGAACGGCAGGGAATAATAATACGAAATGCACGGGAGAGAGGCGTTCGCGCCTTTCTCCTTTTTTTGAACATTTTCATCCATAAGGGCGACGCGCGATGCGGCATGATGCGGTATAATACGCTCAAAGGATCGCAGTTTATCCAGACAAGACTGCCCCCGAAAATCGTCCGGCTGATCCTGTTCCATGCGGAACAAGGCGCGCTTTTTGAGCGCGCAAAATCATTTTCACAGAGGTGATTGATATGAGCCTGTATTGCAGCAAATGCGGACACAAGTTTGAAAACGATGCGCAGAAGTTCTGCC
>JAGAYQ010000191.1 GCA_017940445.1 Pyramidobacter sp.
CGTACATGCCGGCGGTCGCGTTCGGATCGAGTCCTGTGACCGGCTCGTCAAGCATGAGCAGTTTTCGCGTCGCGCATAAAGCGCGCGCGAGCAGAACGCGCTGCTGCTGGCCGCCCGACAGCTCTCGGTAGCATTTCCCGGCCAGACCGGTGAGGCCGAGACGCTCCATGCTGCGCGCGGCCCTGTCCTTTTCGGTGCGGGAGTAGAACGGCCGCAGTCCCATGCGGTTGAGACACCCGGACAGCACCACCTCGCGCACGCTGGCGGGAAAGTCCTTCTGGACGGCCGTCTGCTGCGGCAGATATCCGATCTCGGACCGTTTCAGCCCGCCGCCGGTCACTACGCGGCCCGACAGGGGCGGCGTGAGACCGAGGATGGTCTTCATCAGCGTGCTCTTGCCCGAGCCGTTCTCGCCGACGATGTAGAGATAGTTGCCGGCGTTCACTTCAAAATTCAGCTTTTCGAGGACGGGGGCGCCCTCGTAGCCGATCGTCAGGTCTTCACAGGCGAGCAGCGCAGGGCGCGCTTCCTGCGAAGACGGAACAACTTCTGCCATTTTCAAAAAACCTCCTGGGCGGAATGGAAAATAGTGCGCGGCACTGTGATATAATCCTTGATGGAAAATCAGCACAGCGCGCACAAAGCGACTTAAAAGTATCACGCGGCCGCGGCGCTGTCAACGAAGCAAAAGAGAGGAACAAAGGACCATGAAGAAAATCACGGGGTTCATGCTGGCGCTCTGTGCGGCGTGGAACGCGGCGTTTGCGCTGGCCGGCGAAAATCCCCCCCTGCCGCAGGTCGATTCTCCTGTGCTGATCACCGGCTTCGGCCAGAGCCAGGACACCAACAACGTCAACATCATCTGCCGCCGCCTGAAGGTGAATGCTGAGTACAAGCTCGATGTGCCTTCCGCCGAGATCGACTGGAGCAAATTCAAAACGCTCTTTGCCGTGCTTGGGTGCAGCAGCAGCGTCTACTGCTGCGCGTTCGACGCCGATTCGACGGCTATCGTCATCACCCGGGACGGCAAGCCCAGCCCGACCGTGTCCGGACTGAGCATCCTTGACGAAGCCGCCCGCTGCTCGGAGATCATCGAAGGCGCCCGTGCCCACGGCGTGAAGGTGATCGCCATGCACATCGGCGGCGAGCCGCGGCGGCTCGACAACTCCAAGCCGTTTCTGCCGTTTGCGGCCAGCGCCGACTACACCGTCGTCAGGGCAGACGGCAACGCCGACGGCTACTTCACCGACCTGTGCGGCAAAAGCAGCGTGCCGCTGTATACGATCGAAAAGACGGCGGAGCTGAGAAAGATCATCCCCGCTATGCTGGGGCGCTAGTACGGAGTCATGTCCCGGCCGTTATGAACTTATGAGCGATTCGGCTCTGGACAAACATACGCGAGCGTGCGAAAGTAATATCCGAAGGCTGTTCTTATTTTCACGAATTTCCCAATAGAGGAGTGGTTGCTATGTCGTTTATCGATCAGGCGCTCGATCCCATTCAGATCCCTCGTTTCGTCAAAGTCCGTCAGAACTTCCCCCGTCCCGTGGTCACCGACCCGGCCGGCGAGCTCCTCGCCAAGCTGGAGAGCGGCAAGTTCCTCGACGGTGTCAAGCCCGGCATGACCATTGCCATCACCGCAGGCAGCCGCGGCATCACCAACTATCCCCTTGTCATCAAGACGCTTGTCGATCAGGTCAAAGCGCGCGGCGCTTCGCCCTTCATCTTCCCCGCGATGGGCAGCCACGGCGGCGCGACCGCCGAAGGGCAGAAGAACATGCTCGCCGGACTGGGCATCACCGAGGAGACCATGGGCTGCCCGGTCAAGTCCACGATGGAAGTCGTCCAGCTGGGCACGGCCTGGAACGGACGCCCCGTCTACCTTGACAAGTACGCCAACGAAGCCGACGGCATCATCGTCGTCAACCGCGTCAAGCCCCATACCGGCTTCCGCGGCAAGGTCGACAGCGGCATCTGCAAGATGGTCACGATCGGCATGGGCAAGCAGAAGGGCGCCGATTTCTGCCACGCCGAGGGCTTCGGTCACATGGCCAAGAACATCCCCGCCATCGCGCAGGTCACGCTGGAGAAGAAAAACATCATCTGCTGCGTTGCCCTGCTCGAGAACTCGTATCACGAGACCGCGCAGCTTGAAGTGCTGCACAAAGAGGAAGTGCTCGAAAAGGAGCCCGCCCTGCTGGAGCGCGCCTGGGAGCTCCTCGCCAAGATCCAGATTGACGAGTTTGACGTGCTCGTCATGGATGAGATCGGCAAGAACATTGCCGGCACCGGCTTCGACACGAACGTCGTCGGCCGCTACAACACGCCCTATGCCTCCGGCGGCCCCAAGATCACCCGCGTCACCGCCCTTGACATCACCGACGTGTCGCACGGCAACGGCAACGGTTTTGGAATGCTCGACATGACGACGCGCCGCGCGTTTGAGAAATTCGATATGGATCAGACCTATCCGAACGCGATCACGTCTACCGTTCCGCTTACCGTGAAAATCCCCATGGTGCTGAAAAGCGACAGGCAGGCCATTCAGGGATGCATCAAGACCTGCAACGTCGACGACTGGTCCAAGCTGCGCATCGTCCGCATCAAGAACACGATCGCCCTTAACGAGATCGAAGTCAGCGAAGCCCTGCTGCCCGTCGTTCAGGCCCATCCCAATATGGAAGTGCTGAGCGAGCCCTACGAGCTGAAATTCGACGAAAACGGCAACCTCTTCTAAATAAAACAAATAAAAAAATCCCGCTGGACGCGATCCGGCGGGATTTTTTTGTTGCGTGGCAAAAATTTCATGATACAATATCAACGAACTTTTTTAGTATGTTGATTGATGACAGTTTTTTACGTTTCAGGGGGAATCCCCGGTCCGCAGATCACATTTGGAGGTGTTTTAACATGAAAGTCTACGCCGACAACGCGGCGACGACAAAAATGAGCAAGACGGCGATCGACGCGATGGTCGCCTGCATGAACGAGAACTTTGGCAACCCGTCCAGCCTGTACAGCATCGGACAGAAGGCCAAAGAAGCCCTCGACGATGCGCGGCTCCGCGCCGCACGGTGCCTGGGCGCCGACAGCGGCGAGATCCTGTTTACCGGCGGCGGCAGCGAAGCCGACAATCAGGCGCTGCTCACAGCCGCCAAGCTGGGTGCCGCACAGGGCAAGAAGCACATGATCTCGACGAAGTTCGAGCATCACGCCATCCTGCACACGCTTGCCAAACTGGAAAAAGAGCAGGGCTTTGAGGTGACGCTGCTTGACGTGCACGAAAACGGCCTCGTCCGCCCGGAGGAAGTGGCCGCGGCCATCCGTCCTGACACAGCGCTCGTCAGCGTGATGTATGCCAATAACGAACTGGGCACCGTGCAGCCCATCGCCGAGATCGGGCGCATCTGCCGCGAAAAGGGCGTGCTCTTCCACACCGATGCCGTGCAGGCAGTGGGGCATGTGAAGATCAACGTGAAGCAGCAGAACATCGACATGCTCTCGCTGGCCGGGCACAAGTTCCACGGTCCCAAGGGCGTCGGCCTGCTTTATGCGCGAAGAGGGATCCGCCTGACCAACCTCATCGAAGGCGGCGCCCAGGAAGGCGGCAAACGCGCCGGCACCGAGAACGTGCAGGGCATCGTGGCCATGGTCGCGGCGCTCGAAGAAGCCTGTGCGCACATTGACGAATACACGGCCCGCGTCACCCCGCTGCGCGATCGGCTGATCGCTGGGCTTGAACAGATCCCGCACTCGGCGCTCAACGGCGACCGCGAGCACCGTCTGCCGGCCACCGTCAACTTCTGCTTTGAAGGGATCGAGGGCGAGTCGCTGCTGCTGCGACTTGACGACAAGGGCATTTCGGCCAGCTCAGGCAGCGCCTGCACTTCAGGCTCGCTCGATCCCTCTCACGTCCTGCTGGCGATCGGACGTCCGCACGAAGTGGCGCACGGCTCGCTGCGCCTCAGCCTCGGCGATGACATCACCGAAGAACAGGTCGATTACCTGATCGCCAGCGTGAAAGACGTCGTCGAAGAGCTGCGCGGCATGTCGCCCATGTGGCGCGACCTGTGCGAGGGGAAGAAACAGTTTATCCTCTGATAAAGGAAAGGAAGGAATACAAATGCCTCTGTACAGTGAAAAAGTGATGGATCATTTCCGTAACCCGCGCAACGTCGGCGTGATCGAAAACGCCGACGGCGTCGGCGAAGTCGGAAACGCCAAGTGCGGCGACATCATGAAGATGTATCTTAAGGTAGATGACGGCATCATCACCGATGTGAAGTTCGAGACCTTCGGCTGCGGCAGCGCGATCGCCTCCAGCTCCATGGCGACAGAGATGATCAAGGGCAAGCCCGTCGAAGAAGCGATGAAGCTGACCAACAAAGCCGTCGCCGAAGCGCTCGACGGCCTGCCGGCGCACAAGCTGCACTGCTCCGTCCTCGCCGAAGAAGCCATCCGCGCCGCGCTGCAGGATTATTACAAGCGCCAGGGGATCGACTGCGGCAAGTCATGTACGGCATGCGAAGGCAACTGCACAAGCTGCGGTGAATGATCCAATTTTAACCTAACAAAAAAAGCTCCGGCGATGAGCCGGAGCTTTTTTGCTGCTTTACGAACGCTATTTCTTTTTGCCGCCGCCGAAGAGCTTGCCGAGGCCCTTGGTCAGCTCCTGATTGATCTGGTCTCTGACTTTGTCTTTGGTCGACTGCTTGCCGTCGGTCTTGCCCTTGCTCTTGGCGTCGGATTTGCCGCCCAAAAGCTTGTCGACGGCCTTGTTGACCTCGTTCTGGACTTTCTCCTTGGCCTTGGCCTTCACGTCCTCGACCTTTTCCTTGACGTTGGTC
>JAGAYQ010000192.1 GCA_017940445.1 Pyramidobacter sp.
CGAAGCCGCTCGCTTCGCCCCGACGCTGAACGTGATCGACTACCGCACCTCGGGGCGCGAAAAGTCGCTCGAACAGCTCGGTCCGTTCGACGCCGTGCTCGTCTCCTACGGTCTGCTGCAAAGCGACGCCGAGCTGTTCGCTCAGCGAGAGTGGCACACGATCGTGCTTGACGAGGCGCAGGCCGTCAAGAACATGGCGACCAAGCGCTCCGCTGCCGTCATGGACCTCAAAGGCGGCTTCCGCATGATCATGACGGGCACGCCGGTCGAAAACCGCCTTTCGGAACTGTGGAACCTGTTCCGCTTCCTCAATCCGGGACTGCTCGGCTCGCTGGAGCGCTTCAACCGCCTCTTCGCCTCCCCTATTGCCGAGGGTGACGAACGGGCGCGCGCCCGTCTGCGCCGCGTCGTCGCGCCGTTCCTGCTGCGCAGGACGAAGGACCAGGTCCTCGACGACCTGCCGCCGCGTACTGACGTGACGCTGCGGATCGACCTCAGCGAGAGGGAACGCGCATTTTACGAAGCGCTCCGCCAGAATGCCGCCGATGCGGTCGCGTCATCCGGGAACGAGAACAGCCAGGACGCCAGATTCGTGATCTTTGCGCAGCTGATGAAGCTGCGCCGCTGCTGCTGCGCCGTCAGCCTCACCGAAGAGGGCGCGGCACTCGCCTCAGGCATCCCCTCGTCGAAGACGGCCGCGCTGCTGGAGCTGGCCTCACAGCTTCACGCCGAAGGCCACCGCGCGCTCGTATTCAGCCAGTTCACCGACCACCTCGCGCTCGTCAGGACGGCGCTCGAAGACGCCGGTTTTGAATGTCTGTATCTTGACGGTTCCACGCCCGCAGCCAAGCGCAGCGAACTGGTCGCGCAGTTTCAGGCCGGGAGCGGCGACTTTTTCCTGATCAGCCTGCGCGCCGGCGGCACGGGGCTGAATTTGACCGGCGCGGATTACGTCATCCACATGGATCCGTGGTGGAATCCCGCCGTCGAAGATCAGGCCAGCGACCGCGCTCACCGCATCGGCCAGAAGCGTCCCGTCACCGTCTATCGCCTCGTGGCGCGCGGCACCGTCGAGGAGAAGATCGTGGATCTGCACCGCGCCAAGCGCGACCTTGCCCGCGATGTTCTCGACGGAGCCGGCTCACCGGCGTCGCTCGATCTGCGCGCGCTCGCCGCGCTGCTTCGCGACGAACCGTAAAAAAAATCAGGCGCGTCTCCACGCGGAGGCGCGCCTTTTTTCGTCCGCGACAAAACCGGACAAAACGTGTATAATAGCATTATAAAAGAAAAAACAACCCGAAGGAGGCTCTTCCTTATGGCAGCTCAATGGAACAACACCTCGCGGCACGACATCCAGATGGTCACGGGAGGATGGCGCAGCGGCGCCAGCGCCTACGCGCTGAAACTGGCCGGCGACTGGGAGCGCAAGACGATCATCGCCACGCCCGCATCGCAGGACGACGACGTGCTTGAGCACATCGCCCTGTATCAGAAGGACCTTGACGATTCATTCGAGACGATCGAAGAAAGCGTCCGCATCACCGAGGCCGTGAAAAATGTCGACGCCGGCCTGTGCATCATCGACGATCTCGCCACCTGGGTGGAGACGATCATGCGCAGCCGTCCGTCGCCCGTGGCCGAGACGTATCCCGAGATCGACGAATTCCTGAAGATGCTGCGCAATCCGCCCTGCGAACTGATCGTCGTCACACGCGAGATGAACATGGGGCTGCCCTCCGACAGCATCGAAGTGCGCCGCTACCGCGACGTGGTCGGGCGCATGAACCAGCGCATCGCCCAGCTGTCATCGTCTGTGTGGCTGTGCGTGAGCGGCCTGCCGCTGAAGCTGAAATGACAGCGCTGGACGAACTGCACGGGCGCATCCGCGTCTGCATGAACTGCCCGCTCGGACAGCCTGAAAGCGAGACCTTCCATCGCGTGCCCGGCGAAGGCCCCGCAGACGCGCGCGTGATGATCGTCGGCGAAGCCCCGGGCGCTGAGGAAGAGCGCACGGGCCGGCCGTTCATCGGACGGTCGGGCAATCTGCTCACGGAGATCCTCACCGCCGCAGGGCTGGACCGCTCACGGATCTTCGTCACCAGCGTCTGCAAGTGCCGTCCGCCGCAGAACCGCACGCCCAAGCGCGCGGAGATGGCCGCCTGTCTGCCCTGGCTGACGGCGCAGATAGAGCTGATCAAACCGGAAGTCGTGCTCACCGTCGGCAACGTCGGAACGCAGACGCTGCTGGGCGTAAAAACCGGCATCAACGCCCTGCGCGGCCGCTTTCACGAACTGAAACTCGGCGGGAGGACGATGACGCTGCGTCCGCTGTTCCATCCCGC
>JAGAYQ010000193.1 GCA_017940445.1 Pyramidobacter sp.
AGGCGTCGGACAGCTGCCCCGTTTCCTGCATCGAAATAACTGAATAGCAACAGCCATTTCGGGCCCATAGCTCAAGGGTAGAGCTGCCGGCTCATAACCGGGAGGTTCCAGGTTCGAACCCTGGTGGGCCCACCACCTTTAGATTTGAAAAAGCGCCGGATTTCGCCAAGTTAGGCAAAATCCGGCGCTTTTGTGTTATACTGTTTCGGTGTTTGGATTGAAAACGCTCGTTTTCTCCTTAAAAACGAATGCTATTTTGCAGTTCTATCCGTATCGGTGCAGAACTGATGCGGATACAATCCTGAGGAGGTTTGTGACATGGGCAAGGTGGTCGTGCTGAATGCCGCGAAGATGGACTTCGACGGCAGTCTTGATTTTTCAGTTCTTTCGGATGAAGTAAAAGTCTATGCAGACAGCCGCGAGGACGAGATCCTGGGCCGCATCCAGGGTGCTGATGCGATCGTGACGTAGGAGCTGGTGCTCGAGCCCGAGCTGGTGGCGCAGTTTCCTGAAAGCGTGAAGCTGATCTGCGAGGCGGGCACGGGATACAACAATATCCCGCTCGATGCTGCGCGTGCGAAGGGCATCACCGTCTGCAACATCCCCGCATACAGTACTCAGCGCGTGGCGCACACGGCTGTGATGCTGATGCTCAATCTGGCTTCGTCGATGCAGAAACAGCTGCGCATGCTGGCTGCCGGCGACCGCCGCAACTTTACGGAGCATCTGATGGTGCCGCACACGGAATTGAACGGCAAGACGCTGGGCGTTGTCGGTGCGGGCAACATCGGCCGCTGCGTGATCAAGATCGCCCGCGCGCTGGAGATGAACGTGCTGGTCTACACGCGCACGCCGCGAGAGGACGAGGATGGCGTGAAATACACGACGCTGGATGAAGTGCTGCGTCAGAGCGACTTTATCTCGCTGCACTGCCCGCTGACGGACAAGACGCGCCACATCATCGACGCGGAGGCACTTCGCAAGATGAAGCCGACGGCCTTCCTGATCAACACGTCGCGCGGCGCTCTTGTGGACGAGCCGGCGCTGATCGCGGCGCTCAAGACGGGACGAATCGCCGGCGCCGGTCTGGACGTTCAGGAGACGGAGCCTCCCGCGGCTGACAATCCTCTGTATGATATGGATAATGTCATTATCACGCCGCATATGGGCTGGAAGGGCATGGAGACGCGTCAGCGGCTCGTCTCGATCATCGCTGACGACATTCACGGTTTCTTTGCCGGAGCTCCCGTCAACGTGGTGAGTTAAACGCTACCTTAAACAAAGCAGAATATAAGAGCAGCCCTCTTTTCTTTTTAATGGAAAAGAGGGCTGTTTCATTGTGAGCGATAAATTGATGGGGATAAAGCAAAATTTCCATCGCAAATCGCCTTGACGCCAGAGTGTTCCTCATGTAATCTAAACTAAGCGGAGTCTATTCACGCTATCAGAGTAAAGCTGTGTAGAAATCGCCGCCGAATCCTGCCGGCGGCGACGAATATTTTCAGAAGGAGGGACGCCCGTGGAGCACGAGGTATTATTGCGAGTTGAGCAAGTGGGCAAGTCCTATTTTGGAAACAGAGTGCTGAAAAACGTCTCGTTCTCGCTGGAGAGGGGACACATCCTGGGCTTGGTCGGAGAGAACGGCGCGGGAAAGTCGACGCTGATGAACATCCTCTTCGGCATGAACGTGATCGCCGAGACGGGCGGCTATGAGGGGAAGTTTTTCATCGGCGGCAAAGAGGCGAAGTTCCGCAGCCCTAACGACGCGCTCGAAGCCGGAATTGGCATGGTGCATCAGGAGTTTTCGCTGATCCCGGGCTTTTCGGTGACGGAGAACATCGTCCTCAACCGTGAGTCGCTGGTCTACAATCCTCTGGTGGAGGCTTTCGGCGATCGGCTGAAGACGCTCGACCGCGCCAAAATGAAACGCCGTGCTGAAGAAGCTATCAGCAAGCTGAACTTTTCTCTTGACGGTGACACGCCCGTGTCGGAGCTGCCCGTCGGTCACAAGGAATTTGTCGAGATCGCGCGCGAGATCGACAAGACCGGCACGCGGCTGCTCGTGCTTGACGAACCGACGGCCGTGCTGACGGAAAGTGAGGCCGAGATCCTGCTGGATTCGATGCGTCGTCTGGCGGCCAGCGGCATCGCGATCATCTTCATCTCGCACCGCCTGCGCGAGATCATGGAAGTGTGCGACGACATCGTCGTGCTTCGCGACGGTGAGGTCGTTCTGACGACGACGCCCTCTCAGACCAGTCTGCGCGAGATCGCTGCCAGCATGGTAGGGAGACGTGTCGAACAGTCTGCTGCCGACGCCGGGGAACGCGGAGACGACGGGCGCACGATCCTGTCCGTGCGCGACCTGTGGGTCGATATGCCCGGCGAGACGGTGCGCAATGTCAGCTTTGACGTGCGTGAGGGCGAGATCTTCGGCATCGGCGGACTGGCGGGACAGGGCAAGCTGGGCATCCCCAACGGCATTATGGGGCTGTTTGCTTCCGGCGGCTCGGTCACGTTTGACGGCTGCAGCGTGCCTCTGAACGATCCGTCGGCGCCTCTGAGCATGGGAATTTCCGCTGTGGCGGAAGACCGTCGCGGCGTGGGACTGCTGCTTGACGAGTCGATCGGCTGGAACATCGTTTTCACGTCGCTTCAGAATCAGAAGCGGTTCCTGCGTCCGGCGCTGGGCGGTCTGCTGAAGGTGCGCGACGACGCGGCGATCTCTGCGTGCGCGCAGGATTATATCCGCGAGCTCGAGATCAAATGCGTCGGTCCGGCGCAGCGCGTGAAAGAGCTTTCCGGCGGCAACCAGCAGAAAGTCTGCCTTGCCAAGGCGTTTGAGACGCATCCGCGTCTGCTGTTCGTCTCGGAGCCGACGCGCGGCATCGACGTGGGCGCGAAGAAGGTCGTCCTCGATACACTTAAAAGATACAACCGCGAAAGCGGCATGACGATCGTGATGATCTCGTCGGAGCTGGAAGAGCTACGTTCGGTATGCGACCGCATCGCCATCATCGACAAGGGCGTCGTGGCCGGCATCCGGCCGGCGAGCGATCCGTCGGAGAAATTCGGCTACATGATGCTTGGCACGGGAGAGGAGGCCGCGGTCTAAATGCAGCGCGTGAAAAAATTCATCGAAAATGCCGGCTGGCCGCGCATCCTTATCGCGCTGTTCCTGCTGTCGCTGTTCGTTATCGCCCCGTTCGTGGGCGTGCGCCTCGACGCTTCCATCAACGACACGCTCGTCCGCTTCGGCATGAACGGCGTGCTCGTGCTGGCTATGGTGCCGATGGTGCAGTCCGGCTGCGGGCTGAACTTTGGCCTGCCTCTTGGCATCATTGCCGGTCTGCTCGGCGCGGTGACGAGCGTTGAGCTGGA
>JAGAYQ010000194.1 GCA_017940445.1 Pyramidobacter sp.
GTCCGGCTACTGGCACCTGTACCGCTACGACCCGCGCCGCGCTGCCAAGGGCGAAAATCCCTTCATCCTCGACTCGAAAAAGCCGACGATCCCGCTGCGCGACTTCCTCATGGGCGAAGTGCGCTACGCCGCGCTTGGCCGCACCTTCCCCGAGGAAGCCGAGCGTCTTCTGGCGATGGCCGAAGTTCAGGCAGCCGCCAAGTACGAACGCTATGCCGCGATGGCAGAAAGCGGCAAGATCGCGATCCACGCATAATGATAAAACTCCCTTTCGGCGCCGCCGAAGGGGAGTTTTTTTGAGCACTTCATAGCACCTATAGAAATTTTATTATGAAATAATTGACAAATTTCGCCCATGTGCTAAATTGTACTCAAAGAGCTTTATGTTCTTTTGCTTTACGAAAGGCTTTTAACGAGAAAAGGGGGATTTGCTTCATGGCAAAAATCGTTGAGATCCGCTGGCACGGCCGCGGCGGTCAGGGCGCGAAGACGGCTTCGCTCCTGCTTGCCGATGCCGCGTTCAACACGGGCAAGTACGTGCAGGGCTTTCCCGAGTACGGGCCCGAACGAATGGGCGCGCCGATCACGGCTTACAACCGTATCAGCGAGGAACGCAGCACTGTTCACTCCAATATCTATTTCCCTGATTTCGTCGTCGTCGTTGACGAGACGCTGCTGCGCGCGGTGGATGTGACCGCCGGCCTCAAAAAAGAGGGCGCCATCGTCATCAACTCCGGCAAGTCGCCCGCCGAGCTGCGCCCGCTGCTGAAAGGCTACGAGGGCCGCGTCTGCACGATCGACGCTTCCAAGATCAGCGTGGAGGAGCTTGGCCGCAACTTCCCGAACACGCCTATGCTGGGCGCCATCGTCAAGGTGTCGGGCGTGGTGGAGGAGCACGAGTTCGTCAAGGACATGGAGGCGTCGTTCCATCACAAGTTCGCTTCCAAGCCCCAGGTCATCGAGGGCAACATGCGCGCCCTCAAACGCTCGATGGAGGAGGTGCAGATCGGATGAGCCATCTTGCCAAGGATATGACCCCGCAGGTCACCTGGCGTGACATCACGCCGGGCTGCAACATTTATGAAGGCGGCACTTCCGTCACGGTGGAAACCTGCGACTGGCGCACCGAGCGCCCCGTGATCGATTTCGCCAAGTGCAAGCAGTGCCTGCTCTGCGTCCCCGTCTGCCCGGATATGTCCATCCCCGTGAAAGACGGCAAGCGCGGCGATTTCAACTACTTCTTCTGCAAGGGCTGCGGCGTGTGTGCTAACGCCTGCTCCTTCGGCGCGATCACGATGGTCGCGGAAGCCAAGTAAGGAGGGGAGACTGCCATGTCGATCAGAGAAAGACTTTCCGGCAATGAAGCCATTGCCTACGCGATGAAGCAGATCAACCCCGACGTGATGGGCGCCTTCCCGATCACGCCTTCGACGGAGATTCCTCAGTATTTCTCCACCTACGTTGACAACGGCGAGGTGGACACCGAGTTCATCCCCGTCGAGTCCGAGCACTCGGCCATGTCCACCTGCATCGGCGCCGAGGCCGCGGGATGCCGTGCCATCAGCGCCACGTCGTCGTGCGGTCTGTGCTATATGACCGAGATGCTGTACGTGGCCGCCAGCGACCGCCTGCCGATCACGCTGGCCGTCAGCTGCCGCGCGCTTTCCGGCCCCATCAACATCAACAACGACCATTCCGACGCGATGGGCGTGCGCGACACCGGCTGGATCATGCTGTTCGCCGAGACCAACCAGGAAGCCTACGACAACTACCTTCAGGCCATGCGCATCGGCGAGGCCGTGGGGCTGCCCGTGATGATCTGCCAGGACGGCTTCATCACCAGCCACGCCATCGAGAACATCGAACTGGTCGAGGACGACAAGGTCAAGTCGTTCGTTGGCGAGTACAAGCCCGCGCACTACCTGCTCAACAAGGACGAGCCGATGGCCGTGGGCGCCTACGCTACGCCCGTGTACTACATGGAGGCCAAGCGTCAGCAGGCCCAGGCGATGATCGACGCTAAGGACGTGATCCGCAAAGTTGGCGCCGAGTTCGGCCAGATGACCGGCCGCAGCTATGGCCTGATCGAGAAGTTCATGATGGACGACGCCGAAGAGGCGATCGTGATCATGGGCTCGTCAGCCGGCACTGCCAAGCA
>JAGAYQ010000023.1 GCA_017940445.1 Pyramidobacter sp.
GGGGCTGGCGGCATGGCTGTGCCGATGGCCGACGGTCGAAACGCTGGAAAGCGGCGCGATGGACGGAGCTTTTTTCGAGACATATGTCGTGACGGAAATCTTGAAAAGCTTTATGAACGCCGGGCTGCGTCACGATCTGTATTTCTACCGCGACAGCGACGGACGTGAGATTGACCTGTTGCTGGAGCGCGGCGGACATCTCTGGCCGATCGAGATCAAGAAAAGCAAGAACCCGGCGAACCCTGACAGGCATTTCTCCGCTCTGGAAAAGTTTGGCACTGTCGAACCAGGTGTTGTTGTCTGCATGACCGACGAGCTGGTTCCATATAACCGCCGCGCCTGGCTGTTCCCTGTCTGGGCGCTGTGAAGTGAAAAAAGGTCGCTTGTCCGATTGGCGCCTGAGCATTTTTGTTAGCTGTGTTTTTATGACGCAAAGGACGGGAAAAATAAAGTCTCACTTTCGATTTCCCTGTTGTGGACAAAATCATGCAGGATCAATGATTCAGACAACGAAAGCTCATATAGTCGTCTCGCCTTTCATCTTTTCGGGCGAGGCGTTTTTGTGCCGGTCTGGTATAATGATGAAAACCGTCTCAAACGGGCGGTTTTGCATAAAAATGAAAAACTTTTCCGAGAGGACTGGTGTCGATCATGATGAAACGGCTGTGCAAAATGCTCCTGACCGCTGCGGTGCTGGCGCTGTGCTCTGCGGCGTGGGCTGCGCCTGTGGGAACGATCACGGGCACGAACGTGAACGTGCGCGCCGACCGCTCGACCAAGGCCCGAGTGCTGGGCCGGCTGTCGAAGCCCGCGGAAGTGGCGGTGCTCGACGTGCAGGGGCGCGGCGATGACGAATGGGTCAAGATCAAGGCCAAAAGCGGCCTGACGGGCTGGATGAGCGGCAAGTTCGTGACGATCCGCGAAGCGGAAGAAGAGGAGAAGACCGTTCTGCTCGTCACCGGCACCAACGTGAACATCCGCGCCGATCACAGCACGAAAGCGCGCGTCGTGGGGCGAGTCTCCAAGCCCGCGGAAGTTGAGATGCTCGACGCGTGGGACAACAGCGGGGATATGTGGACGAAGGTGCGCACGAAAAAGGGCGTCGTCGGCTGGATGAGCTCGCAGTTCCTCGTCAATTCGGAAGACGAAAAAGAGCTGATGAGCGCTTCGATCAAGGGCACGAACGTGAACGTGCGCGCCGATCACAGCACGAAGGCCCGCGTCGTCGGCCGCCTGTCGAAGCCTACCAAGGTGGAGATCCTCGACGGCTGGGGAACGGGTGCGAACGAGTGGTTCAAAGTGCAGGCGGCAAACGGCGTCACCGGCTGGGTCAGCGCTCAGTTCATCGAACCTGTTTTCATCGACACGCCCGAAGGCGAAGACCATGACCCGACGAATGAGCCCGAGTTTGACGAGTTTGTCGGTGTTGTCACCGGCACCAACGTGAACATCCGTGCCGACCACAGCACGAAAGCGAAGGCCCTCGGCCGCCTGTCAAAGCCCGCGCGCGTGACCGTGATCGGCAACTGGGCCACGGGCGAGCAGTCATGGTGGAAGGTGAAGACGGATAAAGGGCTTGTCGGCTGGATGAACGGCGAGTTCGTGATGAACGAGGAATACTTGCCGCCGGAGCAGAAGCAGACGCCGCCGCCCGCGCCGCAGAAAAACGATCTCCAGGTGTTCACGCCGCAGACGTCCCAAAAGCGCGCCCCTGCCGTCACGCTCGATCCCGCGTTTGAAAAGGCGTTCCACGCCTGGCTGGCCGGCGACGACGCCCCCTCCTGGGACGTGTTTGACAAGATGATCGCCGAGCAGTCCGAAAACCCTGTCGCCTGGCTGCTGCGCAGCGTGCAGCTGACAAGCGGCAAGGATGAGGACCACGATCCATCTCGCGCCCGCAAACTCGAGCTGAAGATGCTCGAGATGAAAAGCACCTACGCCCAGGGCTGCTGGAGCGCCGTGCTGCCGATGGTTCAGGATTACGCACGTCAGGGCGAAGCGCGCGGCGCGTATCTGTACGGCCGCTTCCTCTGGCTTGATTTCAGCGAGGAAAAAGCTGTCAAGGAAGGCATGACGTGGATGCGTGAATCCGCTGACAACGGCTACAGCGAGGCTCAGTATCAGCTCGGCCAGGCCTACGCCGGCTGGCCGCCCGCAGCCGTGAAAGAAGATCTGAACGAGGCGATGGACTGGTACCGCCGGGCCGCGCAGCAGGATCACATCCCCGCGATGGAGGAACTGGCCAACTGCCTGTGCGGCGACCTCGGCGAAGGACAGGAGCGCGAGGGCGTGACCGAGGCCGACGTGCGCGAGGCGTTCACGTGGTACGAAAAGGCCGCCGAGCTTGGCTCGCTTGAGGGCTTGTTCAAAGCCGGAGCGATGCTGCGCGAGGGCCGCGGCGTGGAGAAGAACGACGCTCGCGCCGCCGAGCTGTTCGAAGCGGCGGCGTATCAGGGGCATGGCCCGGCGGCATATGAGACGGCCGTGTGCTACGGCCGCGGTATCAGCGTGGAACAGAGCTGGGCGCAGGCCTATAAGTGGATGCGCGTGGCCGAAGAGATCCTGGGCGAGTTCTTCGTCGACCGTGAGGAGCTTTTTATCACCGGCAACGAGCAGAATCTGGCGCAGGCGGCGAAAAAGCACCTCAGCGATGACATGATCGCCGCGATGGA
>JAGAYQ010000195.1 GCA_017940445.1 Pyramidobacter sp.
CGACACCCAGGCCAAGAAAGCCATGGAACTCGTGCTGGGCAACATCACCGGAATGCTCTGCGACGGCGCCAAAGAATCCTGCGCCCTCAAAGTGGGCACCGGCGCCACCGAAGCCTTCTACGCCGCCCAGATCGCCCTCGCCGGCGGCGGCATGGCCGTGTCGCAGGGCGTCGTCGACGTGAACAACTTCACCCAGACCGCCGAAAACGCCGCCCGACTGAACCTCGAAGGCATGAAAGACGTCGATCACACCATCATCGACATCATCACCCCCCGGTAAATTCAAAGCCGGCACAAAGGCCCCAAGGCCCGAATACACAAAGAAAAACGCGAGTAAAAGCAAGCGGTCCGCCGGAACAACTCCGGCGGACCGATTGCGTTTTGCTGATTTTTTTCTGATGGAACAGCCGCAGATGGCACTACGCCTGCGCCGTCACCGGCGTCAGTTCTCTGATGGCTTCGCCGATGACGCGGATGCCGGCGTCGAGCTGGTCGGGGGTGGCGAAGGTGAAGCACAATCTAAAGCTGTGTTCGCCGCCGCCGTTGGGATAGAACGGCTCGCCGGGGACGAAGACGACTTTGCGCTCCAGGCATTTTTTGATGAGGTCGTCGGTTTTGATGCGCGGGGTGGTGATCCAGATGAAGAATCCGCCGCTGGGGCAGGTCCACTGCGCTTCGTCCGCGGGCAGGTACCTGCGCAGGGCGGCTTCCATCAGGTCGCGCTTGCGGCGGTAGTTGGCGACGATCTTTGGCAAAAAGGCGTCGAGCCGGCCGCTGCGGCAGTATTCGGCGACGAGGGCCTGCGAGACGACGCTGGCGGAGCTGTCGACGCTCTGCTTGAGGGTGGTCATGATGCGCACGATCGCCTCGGGGCCGACGCACCAGCCGACGCGGGTGCCGGGGGCGAGGATCTTGGAGAACGAGCCGGCGCTTATGACGCCGCTGCCGCCGTCCAGTTCGTACAGCGAGGGCAGGTCGTCGCCTTCGAAGCGCACGAAGCGGTAGGGATCGTCTTCCATGATGAGGATGCCGTACTTCTGCGCGATGGCTACGAGCTGCCGGCGGCGCTCCAGGCTCATGGTGACGCCGGCGGGGTTGTGGAAGGTAGGGATGGTATAGATGAAGCTGATCTTGCCGCCCGCGCGCTGCACGGCTTCGATCTTCTCGGGCAGGCCGTCGAGCACCATGCCCTGTTCGTCGACGGGGGCGGTGATGAAGTTCGCCCCAGCGACGCGCATGCTGTTGGTGTTGCCCAAAAAGGTGGGCTCTTCGACGATGACGAAATCGCCGCGGTCGACGGTGGCGCGCACGAGCAGGTCGCACACCTGTCCGCTGCCGGAGGTGATGAGCAGCTGTTCGCGCGTGATCGTCCGTCCCATGCGCGGCGTCAGCCAGCCGCAGAGGAAGTCGGCCAGCGGCGCGTAGCCGGCGGTGTTGCCGTATTGCAGGATCTCGCGGCCGCGCTCAAGCAGCACTTTTGTTCCCTCGTAAAACTCTTCGACGGGAAAGATCTCGGGCGCGGGGTCGCCGCGGGCGAAGGAGATGGCTCCGGGCTCGGCGGCATGCTTCGCCATCTCGCGGATAGCCGAGGGGCGCACGGCGCGGGCTGTCTTGCTGAACAGCGCGGTCAGGTCGATCGACATTGGAAAACGCCTCCATTTTTCAAACTGGGATTTTCCCGTATTATTCCGCTTTTATCGTGATTTTGCAAGCGCGTCGTGATTCTACAAGTGCGCGCAACGCCGTTTCGATGTACAATAGTCGTGTTTTCGACATTCTCACCGAGGTGATCTTTTATGAATGACAGAAGTTCGGCGTTCTCTCTCTACTGGCCGATGTCGCTGACGCTGCTGATGTGGGGCTTCATGAACGTGCCGACAGCGCTGGCGCTGTTCGAGATGCCGCCCTTGCAGCTGCTGCTGTTCCGCACCGCCATCGCCGTGCTCATCCTCGCGCCGCTGGCGATCTTCCGGGACGGGATGCTTTTTCCGGCCGAAGGCGACCGCGTCACGGCCGTGCTGATGGGGCTGTCGGGCGTGTTCTTCAACAACGTGTTCTTCTTCAACGCGATGAAGCGCACGTCGCTGACGAACGTGGCCATCCTCTTC
Source organism: Pyramidobacter sp. (assembly GCA_017940445.1). GTDB lineage: Bacteria > Synergistota > Synergistia > Synergistales > Dethiosulfovibrionaceae > Pyramidobacter. The sequence goes on from JAGAYQ010000195.1 coordinate 2,109, forward strand.
GCCACCTCGCCGTTCATCACCGCCATCCTCGCGCGCGTCTTCCTGGGCGAAAAGCTGACGCTGAGGCGCGTGCTGGGCATCTTCATCGCCCTGGCGGGCGCCGTCACGCTGCTGTGCAAGGGCGATCTGTCGCTGCTGGCAGGGCTGAAGATGAACACGGGCGATCTGCTCGAACTGGGCGCTGCGTTCACCATCTCCGTCATGACCATCCTCGGCCGCCGCATCAGGCGCACGCCGCCCATCACCGTGACGCTGTGCGTGATGCTCACGTCGTTCATGGCCACCGCGCTGACCATCATCCTCACAAACACGCAGCTCAACTTCGCCCTGTCGCCAAAGGCGCTGTTCGGCGTGTTCTACGTGGGCGTGTTCGCCTCCGCGGGCGCCTACATGTTCCAGCAGGTGTCCATCCAGCGCATCGGCGCGGGCGCCACCGGCGCGTTCCTCAACGGCTCGCCCGTGCTCGCCATCTTCGGCGCCGTCGTCTTCATGGGCGAGACCATCTCCCCCATCCAGATCGCCAGCGCCGCCGTGATCTTCCTCGGCATCTTCCTCAACGCCGGAGGCGCGAAAAAAGCGTAATAGCGCCGCAAAAAATGAGCCGCTTCGGAGAAGTCCGAGGCGGCTCGCGCTTTATGCAAACTTCTCGTTCAGATACGCCAGATACGGGCCGGCGGCAAGGCCTGCGCCGGCGGCACGTTTCAGCAGTTCGGGGGCAGAATAGAGGCAGCCGTAGCGGAAGACGTGTGTCTGCATCCAGTCGTCAAGCGGCGCGATTCGCCCTTCGGCAAGCGCTGCAAAGGCGTTCGGGCAGTCGCGCAGGAGCGCAGCGCGCAGCTGTCCGCCGATGAGGTTGCCGAGGGCGTAGCTCTGGAAATAGCCGATGTAGTCGCCGGCCCAGTGCATGTCCTGCAAGATGCCTTCGGCGTCGTCGGCCGGCGTCACGCCGAGGAGGCGCGCGTACTTTTCGTTCCACGCCGCGCGCAGGTCGCCGGCTTTCAGGTCGCCGGCGAAGTAATCGCGCTCCAGCTCAAAGCGGATGATGATGTGCAGGCTGTAGGTCACTTCGTCGCTGCCGATGCGGCACGCGGACGGGCGCACGGCGCTGATGCCGGCGCAGAATTCGTCGAGAGCAACGGCCTTCAGCTCGGGCAGGGCCTTTTGCAGAGACGGATAGTGCCACGTCCAGAACTCGCGGCTGCGGCCGACGATGTTCTCGTAAAAGCGGGCGATGCCCTCGTGCAGGGCGCCCGTGACGCCGCCCCAGAGGCCGGCTTCGGCCAGGGCCCCGTCGGTGCGCGTCGATTCCATGGCGTGTCCGCCCTCGTGCAAAAGGGTGAAGAGCGTGCCCAGCCGGCCGTTTCGCGCCCACGAGATGCGCGCGTCGTGCGGGCCGGGGCGGTTGGTGAGGCCGTGGACGCCGCGGTCGCAGAAGGTGACGCTGTCGGGATCGAGGCCGCACCAATACGCCAGGCGCGTGCCAAAGGCAGTGACGGCGTCGGGCGCGTACTCAGCGCGCAGAAAGGCGGGCTGCTCGCGCGGTTCGATCGTTTTCAGAAGCTCGGCCACGCCGTCGCGCAGATGTTCCAGCTCGCGGCTGATCTCGGCGAGCGAAAAGCCCTCGTCGGTCTGGCCGACGATCGTCTCAAAGACGGGCCGGTCGGGAGCAGCGGCGTGGGCAAGAGCGGCGCGCACGTCGAAGGCTTTTTTCAGCCACGGGGCAAAGACCGCGTAGTCCTTTTTCGCCTTCGCCTCGCGCCACGCCGCGGCCACGGGCGCCTTCAGCCGCGCGTGCTCGCGCAGC
>JAGAYQ010000196.1 GCA_017940445.1 Pyramidobacter sp.
ACATTGTGCAGTATAAAGATTTTATTTATCAGGTCGTTTATGAAGGGAAACGTTTCGCGTCTTTTGGATTGCGACGCAAACAAGATGCCTACATGCACTACTTTGGCGAAGCGATGGAAGCATGTGACTGCGAGATCATCGGCAACGTTCATGACAGCCCTGAACTCTTAGAGGGCGAGGATTGACAGATGGACGCTCTTGAACGACTGCGCGCAACGGTCGAAGAACTGATCGCCGAGCGCGATGAGGCGCGAAAGCTGGCGTGGAAATATCGTGAAGCGCTGCGCTCTCTCGACGCCGTGCCGGAAGCGGAACTGCTGCCGTGGGAGAAGGACGAATAAAAAAAGCGCCCTTGCGGGCGCATACTTATTCGTAATGCTTGCGGCACGAAACGATGATGATCGTTTCGCCCTGGATGCGGTAGACGAGGCGATGCTCTTCGGTGATGCGGCGGCTCCAGTAGGCGCTGAACTCGTGTTTGAGCGGTTCGGGCTTGCCGATGCCGGAATAGCCGTTGCGGTCGATGTCTTTCAGCAGAGCGTTGATGCGCTTGAGGATCTTGCGGTCTTCCTGCTGCCAGTACAGATAATCCGCCCAGGCTTCGTCGGTCCATATTTTCAGCATGGTTTAATCGTCCTCGATGAGTTCGTGAGGCGTCAGCTTGCCGGCTTCGGCCTGGGCGATGCTGCGGCGCAGGTGCTCGACATTGGCGCGTGTGTAGAACGGATCGCGCTCGATCGGGAAGGGGATGCGGTTCTCGCGGATCATGGTTTTGAAGAACAGGTTGACGGCAGTTGTCGGATTCATTCCTACATCGGCGCAGAATTCCTCGACCTGACGCTTGAGCGTGGCGTCGACGCGGATGGACATGGTTGCCAGTGGCATGATAATCACTCCTTTTGAGTGAATTATAACACTATTTGATGACGGTGCAATACGTAATAATTCGTTGTATTCTTTCAGGAGGGGCGGTATGCGTGATTATAAAGCTGCGGTGCGCTTGCTTGAGCTGTTGTTGAGGTTTCATCCGTGCGGGCTGGGCGTGATCCTCGGCACCTATCCGCCGCCGGATGCCGAAGCCTGGGACGAGATGTTGGCGCTCAGCCGGCCGTCGTGCGAATATGTGCGCGTTGGTCACAGCCCCACGCACGACAAAATGCTGGAAAGTCTTGTCAGGACTGACGAGCTGGACACCCTCGTCACTGAGATGGGCGGCTGGGACGGCATCAAAAGCGCCGCGCTTTCAACGCGCATCGAATATCCTGTGTGGTGGACGCACTTTGTCAAATACCTTGACAGGGTGGACGGCGCCCGCGGCAATTACAATTCGTCGGACGAGGGCGCGCCGCGGACACTTTTGGCCGCCGAACTGGGCATCGACGCGCAGACACTGACCGAACACCGTTACAAGATCCCGGCTATCATTGCCCGCAAGGCGATGAACGGATTTCAAAAGGCGCTGTTGTAAAAAAGCAAAATCCCCGCAATTCGCCATTCAAAATGCCCCGCGAACTGCCGCTTGATTTCCGTGCAAAGAACTTTAAAATGGTATCATCGAAACAAAAATATAAGCCGCTTGTCTCGTGTGTCTACTTTTAGGAGAGCATATCATGTGAGGCAGGCGGCTTTTGACATATCAGGTGTTGAGGTGATGCCGCAATGTCGGAACGAAATGAACTCATCCTGTTTGCCGTATGGGACCGCGTGCGGCTGGGATGGCGGTTTGCAGCGTGCGAGCGCACCAGCGCGCCTTTGCCGCTGAACGCTCACGTCATTTGCCAGATCGACCGTGAGGACCGTGCCCTGATGATCGAGTGGGCAACGCAGAAAGCACAGGAAGGCTGGACGCTGCGCCGGATCCGTGAGGCGTGTGCGCGATGAGGCGCACTGATCCGCTGCGGACGGAGCAGGAGGTCAACCGCTTTTTGAATTACATGGCTGACTGGAATCTGACCTATTACGTGGCCTGCTGCATCGGCATCAACTGGGGGCTGAGGGCTTCCGACATCCTGGCGCTTACCGTCGGCGACGTGCTGGCGGGGGAAGGCGGCCGCATTCAGATCCGTGACCGCATCCAGATCGTCGAGCAGAAGACGGGCAAGGTCCGCGACATTTTCGTCACCGCCAAGATGAAGGACATTCTGCGCGCCCATCTACGCCGGTTGAAATCGCGCCCCGATTTTTCACTGTCGCTGCCGCTAATCCTTTCACGTCAGCATGACGCTCAGGGCAGACAGCGTTCCCTGTCGCGCGAACGCTTCTCGCGTATCATCAGTGAAGCGGGACGGCGCACGGGGCTGGCACGCGGCAGACGCTGTATCGCCGCTCACAGCTTGCGTAAGACATACGCCTATCAGGCCTGGCGCAGCGGCATCCGCGTCGACGTGCTCCAGAAGGAGTTCGGACACGCCAGCGTGGAGACGACGCACCGCTATGCGTGCATCCCCTACGAGCAGCTCGATATGATCTTCAAGCAGGTCGACTTTGGCAACAAACGTGCCCTCGCAGGAGCCTGAGATTTCCGTAATAAATAACATCAGCACTATTCAAAACAAAGTTTTGTGGATAAGCACTATTTTTACTTCTGGCCTTATCGTGCCAACTTAGTTGCTGACGTGGCTGAGCTCTTCACCAAGAGCGTCACACAATACTAGATAAATGACACTCACAGCGCCCCGCCGTGAGGTCGTCACAAGCGCACGCGAACGCAGTCATTGTCTAGGTTCGCACCTTTTTCGCGGGTCCTTCCCGGGGTACCCCAGGGCGCGGGCGCGAAAGAGCCCCGAAATTTGCACGCAGCGAAATGATTTTTTGCTCATTTCGCTATTTTTTGAATACAGGTGGTGAATATTTTGAGCGGTGAACCAGAGTTTACCCCAACAGAGACGCAAGACTGGCCGCTGCTCAAAAGTTCGCAGCTTGCGGATCTCTTCGGCCTGTCGAAGAGGCGCATACAGCAACTCTCCAAAGACGGGATCATCCCGGCAAAAGGCCGCGACCGCTACCCGCTGCGCGAGTGCGTGCAGGCCTATATTGCCTATCTTAAGGCCAATCCCACCGAGTCGGCCAGCGTGGCCGATCTGGAGTTTCGCAAGCTTAAAGCCGAGACCGAAGAGCGCCAGGCGAAAGCCGAGCGCGCCCAGCTCGACCTTGACGAACGCCGCGGCGAACTGATCAGCCGAGAGGACATGCAGCGCGAATGGACCAGCCGCTGTGTCGAACTGCGCGCTGCCATGCTGGGCCTGCCGAACGAACTTGGCTTTCGCTTTACCGACGATGACACACGCGCTTTGGTGGAGGAGGTGAGCGAAGATTTTGTCCGATCCACCCTCGAAACATGGAGCCGCGAAGGCCCCCACACC
>JAGAYQ010000197.1 GCA_017940445.1 Pyramidobacter sp.
CGGGAAAACTCTCAGTCGCTGCTTGACATCTTCGCGACGAAAGCCTGCAAAGCCTCGGTCAAGCTGACGACGCGCCTGACTGCTGACGAAGCGAAGCTGCTCCTTGCGCAGCTCAACGCCTGCGACGAGCCTAACGCCTGTCCGCACGGCCGTCCGACTGTGCTGAGGCTTAGCGGGCAGGCACTTGACAAACACTTCGGGAGGCTGGGACTGTGAGCGAGAAGAAGATCCCCATCCTGGCCGTCATCGGCCCCACCGCTGTCGGTAAGACGGCGATGAGCCTTGATCTGGCCCGAGCCCTGAATGCCGAGGTGATCTCCGTCGATTCCCGGCAGGTGTACCGCTACATGGATGTCGGCACCGATAAGATCTCGCTGGAGATTCGCCGCGAGATCCCGCATCATATGATCGACGTGGCTGATCCCGATCAGGTCTTCACCGCGGCGGATTTCGTCGCACAGGCCAAAGACTGCGTGACGCGCATCCGGGCCCGCGGGCGCGTGCCGCTGTTCGTCGGCGGCACGCCGTTTTACTATCAGGCCCTGTTCGGCGGTCTGCTCTCGATCGACGTCCCGACGGACGAGTCGCTGCGTGCCAGGCTGTGCGCTGAAAGCGCGGAAGATCTGTACGCACGGCTTGAACAGGCCGATCCGGAAAGCGCCGCGCGCCTTCATCCGAACGACAAGTTCCGCGTCGCGAGATCGCTTGAGATCTTTCTGCTTTCCGGGCGCAAGGCATCTGAGCTGTACGCGCAGCAGAAAAGCGCCGAGTCTCCTTATGATGTGCTCTATCTTGGACTTTTCAGGCCGCGCGAGATCCTTGTCAGCGGTATCGAAGCGCGCGTGCGCGCGCAGTTTGCGTCCGGCTATCCGGAGGAGGTGCGGTGGCTGCTCGATCACGGCTATTCGCCAGAACTGCCGTCGATGCAGGGGTTCGGCTACAGGGAACTGGTCCTGTACCACCAGGGAAAGATGACTTTTGAAGAGGCGATCATGGGCGACGCGGTTGCCACCCGGCAGTTTGCCAAGCGGCAGATGACGTGGTTCAAAAAGTTTGCCCCCGCCGTCTGGTTCGACCTTTCGCAAAACACGGCTGAGGAGAACGCTGCAAAGCTGCTTGCGGCATCTCGAGCCCATCTGGAAGGGGAGCTGCAGTCATGAAGATCCTGCGAGCAGAACCGACTGGGCTGTGCTTTGGCGTGCGGCGGGCTATCGAGTCGCTCGAACAGGCACTTGCCGGCGGCGAGCCCGTATACGCCATCGGCAGTCCCATCCATAATCCTCAGGAAGTTGCCCGTCTGGCGGACAGGGGCCTGCGTGTCGTCGAAAGCGAGGCAGACGTGCCGGAAAATGCTGTTGCTTTTATCCGCGCACACGGCGTCGCCCCGGCCGTCGTTGAACGGCTGAAAGAAAAAGATGCGAGCATCATCGACGGCACCTGCCCGTTCGTGCGCATGGTGCAGACGCGGGCGCGCGAACTGAGCGAGGCCGGGTATCATCTGCTGATCCTCGGCGATGAGAAGCACCCGGAAGTTGCGGGCATACTCGGTTATGTCACAGGAAAGGCAACTGTTATTTCGAGTGTTGCTTCACTTTTTTCCTCGACAATTTTCAGAACTTCTGGTAGAATCCCTAAGTTGGGATTGGTGTCCCAGACGACCCAGGAAGAACGGCTCCTTGCCGAAGTCGCGAAAGCGGCCGCCGGCAAGGCCGACGAACTCCGGGTGTACAATACCATCTGTCATGCCACGAGAGAGCGTCAGCAGGCCGTCGCGGAACTTGCTGCGAAAGCCGACGGCGTGATCGTCATCGGCGGTCATGACAGCGCCAACACCGGCAAACTGCATCGGATCGTGAACGATTCCGGCTGCCCCGCGCAGTGGATCGAGCACGCCGGACAGCTCGACCGGCAGTGGGTGAAGGACAAAAACACCATCGGAGTTGCAGCCGGGGCAAGCACGCCCGACTGGCTCATCGAACACCTAATCAGCGCGATCCGTGAGATCGCCGGACGTCAGGGGGATGTCAGTAATGAGTGAAGAAATGAAGAACCAGGTTGAAGCAACGGAAGCAGTCAAGGCAGCTGTCGAAGAAGAGCCCAGCGATATGGCCTCTCTTCTTGCCCAGTATGACGCCGCGCAGGAAGATTTCAGCCGCGGCAAGGTCATGCAGGGCACGGTCGTCAGCAAGGTCGACGGCGGCTGGCTTGTTGATGTTGGATACAAGTGCGAAGGTTTCCTGCCCGAGCGTGAGTGGACCCACCACATCCTTGTGGACGACAAGCCCGCTCCCGAAGTTGGCGACACGATCGAAGTCCAGATCGCCAGCAAGCGCGACGGCGAAGAAGCTCAGCTGGTCGTCAACCGCTGGAGATGCGAGTTTGACCGCCGCTGGGCCGAGCTTGAGGCCAAGACCGCGGAGAACGACGTCATCACCGTCAAGGGCGTGCGCACCGTCAAGGGCGGCCTGATGGTCAACTGCTACAATCTTGAGGGCTTTATCCCGATCTCGCACCTTGCCGAAGAGGGCCGCGGCGTCAACCCCGGCCGCTTCGTGGGCGAAGAGTTCACGGTCCGCCTTCTTGAGAAGGACAAGCGCAAGCGCCGCCTTGTCCTTTCGCGCCGCAGCCTGCTCGATGAAGAGCTTACCGCCGGCCGCGCCAAGTTCTACAACGAAGTCCACGTCGGCGACGTGCTTGACGGCACCGTCAGCAGCCTGACCAGCTTCGGCCTGTTCGTCAACGTCGGCCCGCTGGACGGCCTCGTCCATGTCAGCGAGATCTCCTGGCAGCGCAGCTCCAAGCAGCGCGAGACCTACAAGAAGGGCGACCAGGTCAAGGTCAAGGTCATCGGCATCGACCAGGAGAACAACAAGATCAGCCTCAGCATCCGTCAGGCTCAGGGCGATCCGTGGGATACGGTCATGGAGCGCTGGCAGAAGGGCCAGCAGACCAAGGGCGTCGTCACCAACGTCACCGACTTTGGTGCCTTCGTCGAGGTCGAGCCCGGCATCGAGGGCCTGATCCACATCGGCGACCTCAGCTGGAGCCGCATCAAGAACCCCAAGGAAGTTGTCCGCAAGGGCCAGGAAGTCGAGACGGTCGTGCTCGACATCGATCCTGAAAAGAAGCGCATGAGCCTTGGCTACAAGCAGCTCAACGATCCCTGGAAGGGCGTCGAGGAGCGTTACGCCAAGGGCCAGGACATCCAGGTCAAGGTCGTCCGCCTTGCCGACTTCGGCGCCTTCGTCGAGATCGAGAAGGGTGTCGAGGGCCTCATCCACGTCAGCCAGATCAGCACTCACCGTGTTGAGAAGCCCGGCGACGTGCTTCAGGAAGGCCAGGAAGTCACCGCCCGCGTGCTCGACGTCAACCCCGCCGAGCGCCGTATCCGCCTCAGCATCAGCGCCATCGAGGCCGGCGAGAAGGCTGCCGAGCGCGCCAAGAACGCTGCTGAGCATGCTGAGCGCGCGCCTCGTCGTGAAGGCGCCCCCAAGGGCGACCGTCCTGCCAAGCCCCGCCGCCGCCCCGAGGCTGACAAGCCCGTCAGCATCTCCGAAGACACCGGCGTCACGCTGGGCGACCTCTTCGGCGGCATCAAGCTCGACGACTAATCACCCGAACCAAAAAAACAGACCGTCCGCATGGGCGGTCTGTTTTTTTATGCACGGATTTATACGAGTTTTCGTTAAAACGGCTGACGATCTATTAGCCGTTTTATAGCGCCGTCAGGCGCGTCGAAAACTGCATGAGACGGCGTGGCGCCTGTAAGGCGCCGACTGCCGCGCCCGTTTGGGGCGCGGCCTCGCGATGAGCTTTTTAATCGCGAAAGAGTATTACGATTCGAATGCAAATAATTACCGGAGAACTCCCGAAAACGGGCGTTCTCCGGTAATTTTGTTATCGACTAGCGGCGGTTGGGCAGCAGGAGCGAGACGATCAGGCCGGCGAGGGCGGCGGGGATCCAGATCATGTTGTACGACGCCATCGGCATGACGCGCGAGGCCCAGGAGACGAGAGACTGTGCGTGGAACAGTTTGGCGAGGTCGGACATCATGCACAGCGTGTCGAGCACGGCGCCGGCGGCGGTGAAGAGCGTGACGACGACGAACGTCTTCTTCGGGCACGAGTGGAAGTGCTCCCACAGTGTCATCAGGATCAGCGTGATCGCCAGCGGATAGAGCGTGAGCAGGATCGGCAGCGAGAACTTGATGATCGTCGACAGGCCAAGATTGGCCAGACCGAAGGAGATGCAGCAGAACAGCACCACCCATTTGTTGTAGCTCATCGCGTTGGGGAACATTATTGCGAACGTCTGAGCATTGCTGACGATCAGACCGATGGCCGTCTTCAGACAGGCCAGCAGCACCGTAAGCGCCAGGAAGATCGCCCCGAAGCCGGTGAAGTAGTGGCGCGAGATGACGCCGAGCGCGAGACCTCCGTTTTCGGCCAATGGATAGACGGCGCGGCTCTGTGCGCCGAGGTACGTCATCGCGACGTAGATCAGCCCCATAAAGGCGCAGCTGAACACGCCGGCTTTGATCACGCTGGCGGCGACCGCGTCGGGATCGCTCACGCCCAGATCGCGGATCACGTTGATGACGATGATGCCAAATGCCAGCGCGGCGACGGTGTCCATCGTGTTGTAGCCTTCAAGCACGCCGCGGGCAAATGCTCCGGCCGCGTAGGCCTTTTCGGGCGTGATCGCCGAGGCGGAACCCATGGGCTTGAGCAGAGAGGTGACGATCAGCCATCCGAGCATGATCAGCAGCATGGGATTGAGCACGCGGCCTACCCAGGTGAGGATGCCGCTGGGCCGAAGCGAGAACCACAGCAGTGCGGCGAACATGGCGGCCGAGAAGACGAACAGCGCGAGGCGGGGATTGACTCCGGCGGGGAGCATGGGGACCACGCCCACGTCAAACGGCACCGTGATGCATCTGGGCGCGACGAACAGCGGCCCGATCGACAGATAGAGCGCGCAGGTGAAAAAGATGCTGTATGCTCTGCCGACTTTCGAGCTCAGCTCGCGCACACCGTCGCATTTTGACAGCCCAAGAGCGACGACGCCAAGCAGCGGCATGCCCACGGCGGTAACGAGGAATCCGGCCGATGCTGCGCCGACATTGGCGCCGGCCATCTGCCCCAGCGACACGGGGAAGATCAGGTTTCCCGAGCCGAAGAACAGGCCGAAGAGCAGACTGGTGACGGAGAGCGTTTCAATGAAAGTAAGACGGTTTTTCACGGATATAGCCTCCAACATTTTGATTTTCTGCTATCATACCATGAAAAAGCTGTTTTGTGACAACACAGAAAAAAATCAGCCTGAGGCACGCAAACAAATGACGAAGCGCTTTTTCGAAATACCAGAAAACGCTTCGTCATTTTGTATATGTTTCACGTGGAACTATTCATAGTTTCGTTTCGGATTCTTCGGGTATTTACCCTGTTTCACGCGCTGTGTCTGCTCTTTGATCTCGACGATGGCCCAGAGGTTGGTCGCGCCGAAAAAGGCTGTCAGCCAGCAGGAGAGGCCGCTCATGCCGGCTGAGAGGGCGATCGCGGCTAGACCGGCAGCGAGAAAGACGGGCCAGATCCTTTCGCTGAAAAAATATTCGCCCCAAATGACGACGGGGTAGTACGCGCCCATGATGAACAGCGAGGCGATGCCGAAGGTGACGGCGTTCCAGTTCAGCTCCATCTGATCAAAACCTCCTTTCCACGGCGGCGGTGATGCTGCGGGAGACCAGTTCGGACACGGGGATGCCGGCCGGACAGACGTTCTCGCAAGTGAGCGACGTGCCGTAGCCGGCGTAAAACGAGCGCGCGTAGCCAGGGGATTCTTCGCGGCGGTGACGCTTGTCACGTTCTTGATTGAGTAGCCTAAATGCGGTGGCGGCTGCGGCGGTGCAGCGTCTCAACAATTTGATCTCCTCCCCTCAGAAAAATCGTGAAGTTAGATTTCGATAACATTCATTTCTATTGTACCGCATTTTTATGTTTTGCGCGTTCCTTTCGCAACAGTCCAGCGAATATTTCGATCCTGAGCGGCAAAGGAGAGATTTGATTTTTTATGAGTTATGCGAAACTAACTTACGGAAATCTTTTCATTTAAAAAGCCCCCGCTATAATTGACGCTGAAACTCATCCGTTACGGATGAAAACTTTTTAGACAGAGGTGGTTGGCATGAAACGTAATATGCTCTTTGGACTGGCGGCTCTTGCGGCGGTGACTGCGGCGGGATGTGCGAACGCGCACGGTGTGTGGTTTGCCCCCCGTCTTGACAAAACGCAGCTGGTGCTTGGCGAGGGCCCGAAGGACAACGCATATGATCCTAAGGCTGTGACGATGCTCCAGGGCTATGATGCTGAGTGGGGGAAAGTGGCTGTCGAGTCTGTGAACGGCGGCGATCACATCACGATCGTTCCCGCGGAGAACGTCGCTGTCGTAGCCGTCGAGTTCGATTACGGCTACTGGAGCAACGGCAAGGACGGCAAGTGGCACAACGCGCCGATGGATCAGGTCGAAGGTTCGACTGTCGGCACGCATGCGGTGAAGTACGGCGTCAGCTATTTCAAAAGCGTGAAGGCAGTGAAGCCGGTCGAAGGGCTTCCGTTCCAGATCGTGCCGATGACCGATCCGACAACGCTCAAAGTGGGCGATCCGCTTGTCGTTCAGCTTCTGCACGACGGCAAGCCGATGCCCGACACCAATATCATCCCCGATGTCGTCAATCATCACACCGTGTTCGCGAAGACCGATGCCGAGGGCAAGGCGGCACTGAAGGTCGCCAACGGCGGCGTCAACGTGATCGGCGTGGAGCTAACGTACAACTATGACAAGCCCACGGCAAAAGCGACGCGCGACAAAGTCTTTGCGTCGCTGAGCTTCGTGACGGTCCCTCCCGAAGAAGATTGATCCTTTTGGAGCAGGCGCAGGCGCTGTCTACTGTCCAGACAGACCGCGCATGTCTTTTGTATCAGTGTGGGTAACGCGTGGCATAACGCGTGAACAGGAGGACGCAATGGGGATTCTGAAAAAATTTTTGAACAACGCCTCACGCCCTAAAGGCACGCTTGGAAAGATCATGCTCAGCGGCATGACGTTCGGCCACAGGTGGCTTTCCGCCTGGGGGCTGTCGCATCTGGACGGCGTAAAGGCGAGTACAGTCATCGACCTAGGCTGCGGCAGTGGCGCAAACGCTTTAAAGCTGCTTGAAATGTTTCCCTCGGCTCACGTGACGGGCGCAGATTATTCCCCTCTGTCCGTCGCTCATTCAAAACGAAAGCTAGAACGAGAGATTGCCGCCGGGCGCTGCGCTGTGGTCGAGGCTAACGTTGCGGATTTGCCTTTTGAAGATGCTTCGTTCGACCTGGCGACGGCTTTTGAGACGGTCTACTTCTGGCCGGGGCCTCTGGAAAGTTTTTGCGAAGTTGTCCGCATACTGCGGCCTGGCGGCGTGTTTATGATCTCAAACGAGGCGGGAGGACTCGAGGATATGCCCGTCGACTGGGGGCGCTGGGTGGACGGCTTGAACTGTTACGACGGAGCGGCGCTTGAGCGTTTTCTCCGCGAGGCCGGTTTTTCTCAGGTCACTGTCGATCGCAGGCCGAAGCTCGGCTGGCTCTGCGTCGTCGCACACAAATAACACTGGCCATGAGCGATTAACAGCTCCTAATCAGAGAACAGACAACGCGGGAAGTCGTCCCGCTTCGCAGAACGAAAAAAGATTAAAGCCCTGCAATTATTGACACAGACTGATTTTGTGCTACTATTTTGATAGTTGAAGACGGATATGTCTCATGATGCAGTCACGCAAGTGTTACTGCAAAATAATGTATTTTAAGGAGGAGTATTCTATGTTTGACAGCAACGGAAGCAAACTGTGCCTTTTCGCGGCGGGCGTCGTTGTCGGTGCCGGCGCCTACGCGCTGATCCAGAACGGAACGGCCAAGAAAGCTGCGGTCGCGGTGATGAGCAAGGGGCTTGAGCTTCAGGAGAAGGTCGCGGAAATGGCCGCGCGCGCCAAGGAATCGGC
>JAGAYQ010000198.1 GCA_017940445.1 Pyramidobacter sp.
CTTAAGAAGGAAGAGGGCGGCCGCCACACCCCGTTCTTCAACGGCTACAAGCCCCAGTTCTACATCCGCACCACCGACGTGACCGGCTCCATCAAACTGCCTGAGGGCGTCGAGATGGTCATGCCCGGCGACAACAGCACCTTCGAAGTTGACCTGATCGCGCCCGTCGCGATGAACGAGCAGCTTCGCTTCGCCATCCGCGAAGGCGGTCACACCGTCGGCGCCGGCGTCGTTTCGCAGATCCTCGACTAATCCAGTCGCGGAGCAAGCAGCAAATAATGAGCGGTTCTCCCGGTCACTGGCCGGGAGAACCGCCTTCACAAAAAGTCTTTCCGAGAGGAGGTGCACGTAATGGCAGGAGCAGTGGCGACCGAGATCGGTCTTACTTGCAGCGAGTGCAAGAACCGCAACTACGTGACCTACGTCAATAAGAAGAACATGAGCGGAAAACTCCAGCTCAACAAATACTGCAAACATTGCAAAAAACACACCTTGCATAAAGAGAGCAAGTAGTGTATAATACTCAACTGTCGCAGGTCCGTAGCTCCAATTGGTAGAGCGTCGGTCTCCAAAACCGAGGGTTGAAGGTTCGAATCCTTCCGGGCCTGCCATTATTTTTGTCTTAATCGAACAGGAGGCCAGGGTTGTGGAGAAGATCAAGAACATGATCCGCGAAGCACGCGCCGAACTCAACAAGATCACTTGGCCTGGCAAACAGCAAGTCTGGTATTCTACTCTGGTTGTGATCTTTGTTACGCTCATCGTGGCGACGTATCTTGGCATCGTCGATCTGATTCTCACGGGAGTTTTCTCAAAGATTCTTGGATAGGATCTTTTGCCGGGCATCCAATTCCATTGCAGGGAGGTTCAGGGGGCCGATCTTTTTCGGGTCCCTTTTTTAATATGACCGATAAAAATCGCCAGTGGTACACGGTACAGACGTATTCCGGTTATGAAAACAAGGTCAAGGCCAACCTTGATCAGCGAATCGCCTCAATGGGCATGGAAAATAAAATCTTCAGGGTCCTCGTTCCGACCGAAGAACGCATCATCGTCAAGGACGGCAAGAGCCGCAAAGTCTCTCACAAGCTGTTCCCCAGCTACGTCCTTGTTGAGATGATCATGGATGATCAGTCGTGGTACGTGGTCCGTCATACGCCCGGCGTGACGAATTTTGTCGGCGTCGGCAACCGTCCGCTGCCCGTCGCGCCGAACGAGATCGAGGAGATCCTCATCAAGATCGGCGAGAAGGAAGCCCCCGCGGCTCCCAAGGTGGAAATCACCTGCGAAGTCGGTGACCACGTGCGCGTCGTCTCCGGCGCGTTTGCAGGATCTGAGGGGCCTGTCACCGAGATCATCCCTGCCAGAGGCAAGGTCAAGTTCAGTGCCAGCATCTTTGGTCACGAAACAGAAATCGAAGTGGATTTTGCAGAGCTGGAGAAGCTCTGATAAAATGGTCCGCCGCCTTTTAAGACGAGCGGACCGCCTAAATCTGCGCATTAGCGAGAGGAGTCTTTAAGTATGGCAAAGAAAGTTGTCGGTGTGGTCAAGCTCCAGCTGCCCGCTGGAAAAGCCACTCCTGCGCCGCCCGTAGGACCCGCGCTTGGCCAGTACGGTGTCAACATCATGGAGTTCGTGAAGCAGTTCAACGCGAAGACCGCGAACCAGCCCGGAATGGTCATTCCTGCTGTTCTGACGGTGTACGCTGACAGAAGCTTCACGTTCGTCCTGAAGACGCCGCCTGCAAGCGTCCTGATCCGCAAGGCCGCAGGCATTGAAAAGGGTTCTGGCGAGCCCAACAAGAAGAAGGTCGCGACGCTGACCATGGCTCAGGTGAACGAGATCGCTAAGGTCAAGCTGCCTGACATGAACGCGAACGACCTGGAAGCCGCCGCTCAGATGGTGGCCGGCACCGCCCGCTCGATGGGCGTCACCGTCACCGAGTAAGATCGGCGACAATTCGTGGAAGGCTTATAAAGCCGCTAACACCACAAGGAGGAAATATTAATATGGCAAAGATCAGCACGAGACGCGCTGAGCTTCTTAAGAAGCTCGACCTTCAGAAGGCGTATGCCCTCGCCGACGGCGTTGCCGCCGTGCTTGAGGCTGCCAGTGCCAAGTTCGACGAGACCGTGGAGATCCACGTCCGTCTGAACGTCGATCCTCGTCAGGCCGACCAGCAGGTCCGCAGCACCGTTGGTCTTCCCAACGGCACCGGCAAGACCAAGCGCGTGGTCGTCCTTACCTCGACCGACAAGAACGCTGAAGCTACGGCTGCCGGCGCGGATTTCGTGGGCAGCACCGACCTGGTCGACAAGATCAAGGGCGGCTGGCTCGACTTTGAGGCCGTCATCGCGACGCCCGAAATGATGAAGTTCATCGGACCTCTCGGCAAGGTCCTCGGTCCCCGCGGCCTGATGCCCAGCGCCAAGGCCGGCACCGTGACGATGAACGTCGGTCAGGCTGTTACCGAGATCAAGGCCGGCCGCGTGGAGTACCGCATCGACAAGTTCGGCATCCTTCACAACGGCATCGGCAAGGCCAGCTTCGGCAAGGACAAGATCCTTGAGAACGTTCGCGCTTACTTCGGCGCCGTGCTCAAGTCGCGTCCTGTGGCTGTCAAGGGCGTCTTCGTCAAGTCTCTGACCCTTTCCACGACGATGGGCCTGGGCGTTCGCATCGACACTGCCGATGCGGAGAAGTGCTGCGCTGTCGCCGAATAATCTTTCCGCACAAGATCAGCTCCCTGATGAAAATCAGGGGGTTGATTTTTTTTTGATCTGCCTGTATAATTCCCCAAGTGAACTCAAGACAGTGGGTACCTTTCAAGGTCCAATGGTTCGCCGCCCACCGAGGTTCGGAAAATGAAGAACGATCAGCAGGTCTCCTGTGTTCTGTCTTTTATCTTCCCGGCCCGGTGGCTGGGAAGATTTTTTTATCACAGGAGGTGAATGATTTTGCCCGCTCAGTATAAAGTTGATCAGGTTGCTGAACTCAAAGAGCTGTTTAACGGCGCTGAGGCGATTTTCGTCACGGAGTACCGTGGTCTGACTGTTGCTCAGTCGTCTGCTCTGCGCAAGGCGATCCGCGAGGCCGGCGGCAAGGCGAAAGTTGCCCGCAACCGTCTGGCTGAGATCGCTCTGGACGAGGTCGGCCTGGCCAAGGACGTGGTGATGATGAAGGGACCCAACCTTTACGTCGTCGCCTCCAACAACAGCCCGGCCGTTGCCAAGGCCATCAAGACCTTTGCTGAGGACAAGGCGAATGCCAAGTTCATCATCAAGGGCGGCGTCATGGGAAAGGAGATCCTTTCCGTCGACGGCATCAAGGCTCTGGCTACCATGCCCTCGCGTGACGAGCTCGTCGCAAAGGCGGTTGGCTCCATCGCCAGCCCGCTCCGCGGCCTCGTTACGGTCCTGTCCGGTCTGCCCCGCGGTCTTGTTACCGCGCTGTCTGCGATCGCCGACAAGAAGAAGGAAGCTGCGTAAAAGCAGCTGCGTGATCGCGCACTATCTGCGCGACGAAAGTGAAACCATTGCGGCATAGTCCGCGACAAATCCATTTTTCCTTAGGAGGAAAACACCAATGACCAAAGAAGAGATCATTTCCGCGATTGAAAGCATGTCCGTCCTTGACCTGGCCGACCTTGTGAAGGCCCTCGAGGAGAAGTTCGGCGTTTCCGCCGCCGCGCCCGTGATGGCCGTGGCCGCTGCCGGCGCTGCTCCCGCTGCCGCCGCTGCCGAGGAGAAGACCGAGTTCGATGTCGTCCTCAAGGATGCCGGCTCCCAGAAGCTCCAGGTCATCAAGGCTGTCCGCGAGATCACCGGCCTTGGCCTGAAGGAAGCCAAGGACTTCGTCGAGAACCCTGGCAAGGCTGTCAAGGAAGGTCTTGCGAAGGACGAGGCCGAGGAGCTCAAGAAGAAGCTCGAGGCCGCCGGCGCCACCGTCGTGCTTGCTTAATCGCAAACCGAACGATCGAATCAAAAAAAGCGTCCCGCGTTCGCGCGGGGCGCTTTTATTTTGCCCGGAATTTGCTATGATAGGAGCGAAGGGAGCTGAACGCATGATGATCGACACGCATGTCCATATTTACCCGCCCGAATTGGTGTGCGACCAGGAACTGATTTCGCGCCGCGAGCCACACTTTGACCTGCTCACGCACAACTCTGTGCACAAGTGGGGCACGGCTGAGGACCTGATCGCCGCGATGGACGCGACGGGCGTTGAACAGTCGTGGGTGTTCGGCTTCGCTTTTCGCGATCCGGCGCTGTGCGCGCTGTGCAACGATTATGTGATCGCGGCGGTGCGCCGCTGGCCTGACCGGCTGAAGGGCTTTGCCGTCGTCAACCCAGGGAGGCGTGGCTTTGCCGCTGAGATGGAACGCTGCGCCGCGGCAGGGCTGACAGGCGTGGGCGAGCTGTTTCCTCAGGGGCAGGGCTTTGACCTGGACGACCGGCGGCAGACGTGGCGCTTGACTGCTGCGTGTGCCGATCTGAACATGCCGCTGTGCGTGCATACGGCCGAACCGGTTGGGCACGATTATGCCGGCAAGGGCAACGTGGGGCCGAAGGAGGCCGCGCAGTTCTGCCTGGATCACCCCGAGACTGTCGTCATTTTCGCTCACTTTGGCGGAGGACTGTGGCTGTATGAGACGATGCCCGAGATGCGGATGTATCTGCGCAACGCCTGGTATGACACTGCGGCGTGGCCGTATCTGTACGGCGCATTTGTGATGGCGGCGGCGAAGGCAGCGGGCGTGCTGCCGAAGATGCTGCACGGTACCGACTGGCCTATTTTAGACCGCAGACGCTATGAAAAACGCCTTTCCTCATGCGGGCTGGATGATACCGAACTGGCAGCGCTGACTGGCGGGAATGCCTTGTCGCTGCTGGCGCGGATGGGGCGCTGAAACTGATTTCGACAAAAATGCCCGATTTGCGATTTTTTCGCTTGACAGAAAACAGGCCTGATGATAGAATGCTCCTTGTGCTAGCGATGGCGGCATACAGGGGCGGTTAGCTCAGCGGAAGAGCGCCTGCCTTACAAGCAGGTGGTCACAGGTTCGATCCCTGTATCGCCCACCATAGCTTTCTGGGGTTGTAGCTCAGTCGGTTAGAGCGCCGGCCTGTCACGCCGGAGGTCGAGAGTTCGAGTCTCTTCAGCCCCGCCATTACATGGCGAGATAGCTCAGTTGGGAGAGCAGGGGACTGAAAATCCCCGTGTCCCCAGTTCAACTCTGGGTCTCGCCACCATCCTTTCATGCGGAAGTAGCTCAGGGGTAGAGCACAACCTTGCCAAGGTTGGGGTCGCGGGTTCAAATCCCGTCTTCCGCTCCATTTCCTGCCAAACCTCGGAGGTATAGCCAAGTGGTAAGGCAGAGGACTGCAAATCCTTTA